>CABSMB010000095.1 GCA_902478705.1 uncultured Collinsella sp.
GGCGTCGCCGCCAACATCCTGCCGGCCATGGGCTTCGCCATGCTCGGCCGCCTGGTGCTCACCAAGCAGCTCGTGCCCTTCTACTTCCTGGGCTTCCTGCTGTGCTCCTACGCCAACGTGCCCGTCCTGGGCGTCGCCCTGATCGCCATCATCATCGGCATCGACAAGTTCGACCTGCTGGGACTCGGCGGAGCCCAGCCCCAGCTCTCCGCGGAAGGGGATGAGGACGATGACTTCTAGTCCCGAGAACAAGATCACGCGCTCCGATCTCGTCAGGAGCGCCGTCAACGTCGGCTCCCTGGGCATGGAGTTCTCCTGGACCTACTACAAGCAGATGAACATCGCCTTCTGCCTGATGGTCGCCAACATGCTCAAGAAGATCTACGCCGGCCGCCCCGACGACTACGCCGAGGCCCTGCACCGCCACTGCGCGTTCTTCAACATCACCGTCCAGTTCGCCCCGTTCGTCGGCGGCATCGCGATGGCCATGGAGGAGAAGGTCGCCCGCGGCGAGATCGAGCCGGAGAGCGTCAACGACGTCAAGGCCGCCCTCATGGGCCCGCTGTCGGGCATCGGCGACTCCATCTTCCTGTCGACGCTGCGCGTGGTCGCCGCCGCGGTGGGCATCAGCCTGTGCCAGGCCGGCAACCCCTTCGGCCCCATCGCCTTCCTGCTCATCTACAACGTCCCCGGCTTCGCGCTGCGCGTCTGGGGCGCCGTCAAGGGCTACGAGCTGGGCGTGGGCTTCCTGGACGAGGCCCAGAGGACCGGCCTCATGCAGAAGATCATGACCTGCGTGGGCATCGTGGGCGTCATGGTCGTGGGCGCCATGTGCAAGGACATGTTCTGGGCCAGCATCCCGGTGGCCATCGGCTCGGGCGACGACGCCCAGACCCTCCAGGACATCCTGGACGGCATCATGCCCGGCATGCTCGGCATGCTCGCCTTCTGGCTGTACTACTGGCTGCTGTCCAAGAAGATCAACCCCATGGTGCTGATCGTGGCCACCATGGTCGTGGGCATCGTCGGCGCGTTCTTCGGCGTGCTGGCGTAAGCTCAGCCATATCTATCTGCCCCCAAGGGAAACGGCGACCCGCTGCGGTCGCCGTTTTTTATTACGTGGAGGTGATTCGTGAATCGATCTGACAACCCACCCGACAATGGCGCGAGCGGTGCGATGTATCTATTTGGCACGGCGCTCCTGTGGAGCTTTATCGGCATCCTTGTTCATGCCAACTCACAATCGGCCCTTTTGATTGGCGCCGTCACGGCGATATTTATGGCGCTCTTCATCTTGCTCGTGGGCAGGCCAAAGCTGCGTATCAGCCGCTTGATTGTCCTTGTGGCCGTCTGCAATTTTGTAACGGGCACCACGTTTAACTTCGCCAACCAGCTCACATCGGTCGGCAATGCGATCGTTCTGCAGTACACCTCGATGATCTTTGTCATCGTGTACCAGTCGCTTGCATCGCGCACGTTGCCTTCGACGGCAAAGATCCTCTCCGTGGTGGCTGCCTTTGCGGGCATGGGACTCTTCTTTTTGGGCGATTTGAGTGCCCAGGGCATGCTCGGCAACCTGCTCGCTGTCATTTCCGGCGCTACGTTTGGGCTGTGTTTTTTCCTGAATGCGCGGCCCGATGCGTCGCCGATGGTGTCGTCGCTTATATCGTGCGGGATCTCGATGCTGCCGATTTTCTATTTCGCCGGTGATCTGGGTGCCGTCAAGCCCTTTGAGTGGGGTCTCATGCTGGTGCATGGTCTTTTTTGCAGCGGCCTGGCGAGTGTTTTGTATGCCAAGGGAATCGCGCGCACCAATGCGTTTGCGGCCAACTTGGTCTGTATGAGCGAGGTTGTGCTCGCGCCCTGCTGGTCGGCGCTTTTGTTTGGCGAAGTCTTTAGCTGGAATGAGTTTTTGGGCGCGGCGATTATCGTTGTGGTTATCGTGGCCAACCTGGTTTCCGATGCGTTCGGCGACGGTTTTCTCGTCGCTCTCGTCCATCGTCGCAATAGGGATTGCGCCTGAGGGGCAATATCCGCCGTTTACGGATAAAAACACCCCGCTGGGCGAGTGGTATTAAATCGTTCGAACCTGCATACCTATAATTGGTATCAAATCATTTGTGCCTGGTATGGGTGTTAGCAGCACGCCAGGTGCGCTTCGGGTCGTATGGTCGAGTATCCGAATTGATATCAGATGCGCGCGCAACGGGGCTGACGACGGCTCGAGATCTATATTTGGAGGAACCATGCTTACCCAAGCAATCCTCGTCGGCTTAGTCGGAGCCTTTGGCTGCCTCGACTACCAGCTCGGCACCCTCTATGCGTTCCGTCCCATCGTCCTGTGCCCGCTCGTGGGCCTGGTGCTGGGGGACCTGCAGACCGGTCTTGCCGTTGGCGCAAGCCTGGAGCTGCTGTTCATGGGCTCGATCTCCATCGGTGCCTACGTGCCGCCTAATGAGACGGTCGGCGGTGTGCTCGCCTGCGCCTTCGCGATTCAGCTCGGTCAAGGTACCGAGACGGCTATCGCACTGGCCATGCCTATCGCCGTGCTTTCGCTGACTATCGGCAATATCACCAATGCGCTCTTCCCCGTCTTTGTGGACATGGCAGACAAGTTTGCCCTTAAGGGAGACCTCAAGGGCATCTACGCGGTGCACTGGGGCATTGGTCTTTGGGGCTGCCTTGAGTATTTCCTGCTGTGCGGCGGCGCCTTCTATCTGGGCTCCGATGCCATCCAGGGCCTGCTCGACTTCGTCCCGTCCTTCATCATTGATGGTTGCGGCGTCGCCGCCAACATCCTGCCGGCCATGGGCTTCGCCATGCTCGGCCGCCTGGTGCTCACCAAGCAGCTCGTGCCCTTCTACTTCCTGGGCTTCCTGCTGTGCTCCTACGCCAACGTGCCCGTCCTGGGCGTCGCCCTGATCGCCATCATCATCGGCATCGACAAGTTCGACCTGCTGGGACTCGGCGGAGCCCAGCCCCAGCTCTCCGCGGAAGGGGATGAGGACGATGACTTCTAGTCCCGAGAACAAGATCACGCGCTCCGATCTCGTCAGGAGCGCCGTCAACGTCGGCTCCCTGGGCATGGAGTTCTCCTGGACCTACTACAAGCAGATGAACATCGCCTTCTGCCTGATGGTCGCCAACATGCTCAAGAAGATCTACGCCGGCCGCCCCGACGACTACGCCGAGGCCCTGCACCGCCACTGCGCGTTCTTCAACATCACCGTCCAGTTCGCCCCGTTCGTCGGCGGCATCGCGATGGCCATGGAGGAGAAGGTCGCCCGCGGCGAGATCGAGCCGGAGAGCGTCAACGACGTCAAGGCCGCCCTCATGGGCCCGCTGTCGGGCATCGGCGACTCCATCTTCCTGTCGACGCTGCGCGTGGTCGCCGCCGCGGTGGGCATCAGCCTGTGCCAGGCCGGCAACCCCTTCGGCCCCATCGCCTTCCTGCTCATCTACAACGTCCCCGGCTTCGCGCTGCGCGTCTGGGGCGCCGTCAAGGGCTACGAGCTGGGCGTGGGCTTCCTGGACGAGGCCCAGAGGACCGGCCTCATGCAGAAGATCATGACCTGCGTGGGCATCGTGGGCGTCATGGTCGTGGGCGCCATGTGCAAGGACATGTTCTGGGCCAGCATCCCGGTGGCCATCGGCTCGGGCGACGACGCCCAGACCCTCCAGGACATCCTGGACGGCATCATGCCCGGCATGCTCGGCATGCTCGCCTTCTGGCTGTACTACTGGCTGCTGTCCAAGAAGATCAACCCCATGGTGCTGATCGTGGCCACCATGGTCGTGGGCATCGTCGGCGCGTTCTTCGGCGTGCTGGCATAAGGCTCAGCTGCATAGATTGTCATTGCAACCTGGTAAGGGGATGGAGCGGCCTATGCCCTCCGTCCCCTTTTTGTATAAAGGAGTTCGTATGTTCGCGAAGGATCGCGAAGCAATGCGCCTGACGCCGGCAGAAGTCAGGCTGATTCTCATTGAGTCCCTGCAGTGGTGCGCCAACAACGCGGTGTACTTTTTGGGACTTATCGGCGCGGCGACGTATGACCTGGCCGGTACGGCCTTTTTGGTCGCCGCCATTACGCTCGTACGCAACCTTACGACGTCGGTGGGCAATATGGTTTCGGGCTCGGTCATCGACCGCTTTGGTCCGCGCCGTACGTCGTTTGTGACGTGTGCGGTCACGGCGGTTCTGTCACTCGGTATTGGCCTGGCGCCGCTGTCCGTTCCCGGGCTGGTGTTTGCAGCGTGCTTTCTGGGGCTCGCGGGTGGCTTTATCAATACCTGTACGCACGCGTTTCCGGGATATCTTGAGTCGACTACCGAGGGCCGCACCCGCGTGAACGGCCTGATGGTCTTCTATAGCAATATCGCCTATACCGCCGGCCCGCTGCTTGGTGGTGCCATCGTGAGCTGTTTTGCCACGCAATCCGTTTACTTGCTCATGGCTGGCATGATGGGCGTGGCGGCTTGGCTTTCCCTGGGTTGTCATGAGAGCGTGGTTCCCCCAAAGGTGGAGAAGCAGAGAGGCGGCATCCTTGGTGGCATGATCGAGGGCGCCCGGCTCACGTTTTGCGATCACGACCTGCGCCTCATCTTTATCTCGGGCTTTTTGGGCTTCTTTGCGTTCGGTGCGTTCGATTCGCTGGAGTCACTGTTCTATCGCGATGTACTCAGCGTGGACATCGTATGGCTGGGGTGGCTGTCCTCGGTCGTGGGTCTCACCTCCTCGGTTGGCGCCTTCGTCCTGACCAAGCTTTCGGCTCGTCATGTCAACCTGCGCCTGTTGCTCGGATCGCTCATGACGGTGGGCATTGGATCGATGGTGTACGTGGGCACCAATTTGCTGGGGGTGGCGATTATCGGCCAGGCGATCAATGGCTTGGCGTGGGGCTTCTTGGAGCCGCTGCAGATGATCTTGATTCAAGAGCGTGCCGATATCAAATACCTGGGGCGCATTACCGGCTTTGTGCGGTTTGGCCTGATGAGTGCCGGCGTGCTGCCGCTGCTGGCCGCCCCGTTTTTGGCGGAGGCCCTGGGCGTTCAGACGGTGCTGTTTGGGGCATCGACCATCATTGCGCTGGTAGGAACGCTGTTCTTTGTGACGCAAGGAAGGCGTAAAGAGCGCTAGATATACATCTAATTCTAATTTAATACCACTCACCCGAGAATTTCGACCGTTCACCGAGGATCGGCACAGATTACAAAGTGGTATTAAAAACACGTTGGGTGTATGTCTATAATTGGTATCGAAAAGAAACGCGATGTATAGAGTCGCGTCCAGGACAGAAAGGACAAACCATGAAGGAAACCGAGAAGATCGAGATCATGCACTTTAGCCAGGAGGGCTACGTCGAGGACGGCAAGAACGTCTACGAGACCGGCAAGAAGATGACCGCGCTCGCCGACAAGGTCGCCGACGAGGGCTATGACGCCGTCTTCCTGATGGGCGTCGGCGGCACCTGGGACGAGTTTATGCAGCTCGAGTACCTCATGAACAAGTTCGGCGACCGCGATCTCGAGGTCTACCTGATCCACGCCGCCGAGTGGAACGTCTCCGGCCACAAGCGCATGACCGAGAAGTCCGTCGTGCTGACCGCCTCCGAGTCCGGCACCACCCCCGAGGTCCTCGAGGCCGTCAAGAAGATGAAGGACATGGACGTCCGCGTCTACGCCATGACCAAGCCCGAGGGTCTCATCGGCCAGGCTGTCGGCGCCGAGAACTGCGTCGCCATGGCGTCCGATCACGGCTCCGGTGGCTGCGAGAAGGGCTACTACCTCGCCGACTGCTTCGGCCTGCGCCTGCTCAACCGCCGCGGCTGCTTCCCCAAGTTCGATCTGTTCATCGAGCAGACCAAGGACATCTGGAAGGATATGCTCGACATCCGCAAGCGCTTCGAGCCGCGCGCCGAGGAGCTCGCCAAGAAGTACGCCCTCGCGCCCTACACCATGTTCATCGGCTCCGGTGCACTCTGGGGCGAGACCAT
>CABSMB010000096.1 GCA_902478705.1 uncultured Collinsella sp.
CTGCGGGATATAGGCGCCGCATACGATCGCGAGGGGCAGCGCCACAAGCGCGACGACCCACTTCTTTGCACGGGGGACAGGAACGCCACAGGCCTCTGCCATAGCCTTTGCGTTGGCGAAGCTCTCGGTAAGCACGTCTGCCGCGGTGGCAACGGCGCCTACGGCAGCGGCGACTTTTGCCGCGCCGCCCAGGTTGCGCGCGGTCTCGTTGTCGCTGTTCTTGAGCAGGCGCGCGGCGGCCTGCGTGCCAACAACGCCTGCGATTTGTGCCGAGCGGTCTTTCTCGCTCTGCTCGACGGCGAGCCGGCGCTGCATTTCCTTCCACTGCTTGCCACGCATGCCAAAGCGCGGGGCGAGAGCGCAGTAGCAGAATATAACGAGCTCGATGGCGGTGAGCACCAAGGCGGTCATCATGCCTGTCTCTTGGAAGCCTTCGTGATGGAAGACGATGTCGTCGACCATTTCGAAAGGAATGATCGATAAGGGCAGCACGAATGCCATGGCAAGCGCCGCGCCGGCAACCTTTGGGCAAATGCAGTATCGCTGGATGCGTTTACGTTCTTGTTCGGAGAGTGTTGCCATAGCTGGTCCTTGGAGTCGTGGCGGTCGTTACGGCGCGCGGCGCGCGGGATGTATCAGTCTGAGCTAGCGCTGGATAAGAACATAGAGCAAAATACTCAGCGCGATGAGCAAGATACCCGCGATGTTAAACATCAGCGTGGCAAAGTCGCCCACGATAGGGCGCTCGACATAGCTCTTGTCTGGGCTGCTGGGGTTGTAGTGCACAGTCATTTGGCTGCCGAGGGGCCAAAGCTGCTCTGCGAGAGTATCTAGGCGTGCGATGGGCCCTGTATGTACGTGCAACCAGCCCTTGGCGTCTTCGTACGCCGCGCTTTGCGTGCGGACGGGGAGCCCCGACAAGCTTTTGGTCTTTACGCCGCGGAATTGTTTTCTCACGTGGTACTGCGTGCCGTCGACGGTGTACTCCAAAACGGGATACATCCTGCCTTCGCCCATAAAGCGGTGGTCAATGACCGTTCCCATGATCATAGCGGTGCAGGCCTTGGCTTTCCTGCGGGCGGCGGCTTTCATGAGCGTGCTCATTCCGATAAGCAGGATGCCGATGCCTCCAACCGAGATGAGCGCGAGCAGGGATATCTGCGACGTGGTCACGGCGTTCTCCTTTGGCGCGATACCGTCATATGTGACTCAGTATAGGGAATCCTGCCATCGATGAGTGCATGGTCATGCGGCTAAAGTGTCTTGACGGCTCGATGGGTTTGCCATTTGCGCCTTCTCCGGTCCATACAAAAAGCTGTACGTCAGCATTCAAAGATGTCAAAAAATGTTGACTTTGGATGTTGACGTACATGTTTTGGAGTGGATGAAAGGTTAGGGTGGCGACTTTGGAATAGGGCAGGCGCTCCTATATCCACTCGATGATGCCGCTTTCATCGTGCTCGCCGCGCCGCCGATTTGTCGGCCTTTGTTGCGTTAGAGGTACCTTGCCGCGAACTTCTCGAGGCTGGCGTTGCTTGCGTTGTTGAGAATGCCGCCGTCAACGATCTTTGCGCCCGGAGCGCTTGCCCTAAGGACCGACGCCGTTTTGCCCATTCCGCTTCCGCCCGAGGTGGCAAACAGGACGATCGTCTTGCCTGTCAGGTCGTGAGACTCAAGGAATGTGTTGATAATCGCCGGTGCCACGTACCACCAGATGGGGAAACCCAAAAAGATGGTGTCGTAGCCTTCGATGTGCTCCACTCTAGAGGTTATGGCAGGGCGGCAGGAGGGGTCGGCAGCCTCGAGTGTGCTGCGGCTCTGCTTGTCGCGCCAGTTAAGGTCGGCGCTTGTGTATGGATTGGCGGGCACAATGGCGAACAGGTCACTGTCCGTCACGCGAGCCAAGCGGCTCGCAACGTCCATCGTGGTTCCCGATGCGCTGAAATATGCCACAAGTGCCTTAGTCATTGGAGTTCCTTTCGTTGCTGCGGTTTAGGCTTTATGGTGAGGCAGTATTTGGTGCCATGGTGAGGTGCTATTAAGTGCCGCCTCATGGCCGCGATACCGAGCGGCTTGAACAGCATCCGGTTGAGGCGCTGCGTAGCCGATAAATGAGATAGTCAAGGCATTCGAGCTTCTGCTGCCCGGTGTGTATATCATTGAGCAATTCGCGGCGATGCCGTTTTAGTAGGCAAATGCGCGCGCAGTCGCTGGCGGCAGTACCGTACAGCTCGATAAACTCTTCGCTGCAGCCGGCGTCGCGTAGGCCGTCGATGATGTCGTCGTCCATGGCATCACTTTGTGGTTTTGACCTTGGTGGTGCCGGCAAGCGGCTTTTCGCCGGGACGGGCCTTGGGACCAACGAGCGCGTGCGGTTGATAGAGCTCTTCGAGGAACTCGATCTCGGCGGGGGAGAGCGTTATGTCGAGCGCGGCCACGGCGTCGTCGACGCGCTCGGGCTTGGAGCAGCCCACGATGGGGGCCTCGACGCCACGTGCCCAGTGCCATGCCAGCGCAATCTGCGCCATCGGCACGTCATGATCGGCGGCAATCTTGGCCACGCGCTCAATGACGGGCATGTCGATGGCGCGGTCATGGTCATACTTGTTGGCCATGGTCGTGTCGGTGATGCCGCGTGTGCTCGAGCTTTCCCACGTGGGCCGGCAGAGGTGTCCCGAAGCCATGGGGCTGTATGGCGTAAGGGCCATGTCGAACTGGCGGCACACCGGGATCATCTCGCGCTCGTCCTCTCGGTACAGCAGGTTGTAGTGGCACTGCATGCTCGTAAAAGGTGTCCATCCGTGGTCGCGCGCGACAATCTGCAGGTTGTGCAGCTGGTAGGCATACATGGCGCTGGCGCCAAGCGCGTGGACCTTGCCCTCGCGCACCAAGTCGTTGAGCGCCTCCATGGTCTCTTCCATGGGAACGTCGTAATCGAAGCGGTGAATGATGTAGAGGTCTAGGTAATCGGTGCCCAAGCGCTTGAGCGAGCCTTCGATCTCGCGTTTGATGGCGTCGGCGGAAAGGCCGCCTTCGTTGAAGTGAACCTTGCTAGCCAGCACGACGCTCTCGCGAGCGATGCCCAGATTGCGCAGGGCGGCGCCAATGTACTCTTCGCTCGTGCCAAAGCTGTAGCAGTTCGCGGTATCGATAAAGTTGATTCCGGTGTCGAGTGCGCGTTTGATGACGGCGCGTGTGTCGTCGGGTCCGATGGTCCACTGATGAAAGTCGGGGCTGGTCTCGCCAAAGCTCATGCCTCCCAGGCAGAGTTTAGAGACTTTAATGCCGGAATGGCCAAGGGTTGTGTACTGCATGATGCTCCTATTTCTGGTTCTCAACGTCGGGGTGCCAGGCGGCATATTGCGCAAGCTTCTCGGGCGTGCGCTCATAGAAGGGTTTCCCGCGATCGAGGGTAGCCATGGCGGTCATGTCGCTGTCCGTGAGCTCGAAGTCGAAGACATCGATGTTGTCGGCGATGTGCGTCGGATTCTTGGAGCCTGGAATGACGATATTTCCCTCTTGGATATGCCAACGCATAATGATTTGAGCAGGCGTTTTGCCATACTTGACAGCGAGGTCGCGCACGAAGGGCTCGTTCATGATGCTGCTGTTACCGCGCCCGCCGAGCGGGTACCACGCCTGCAACGCAATGTCGTGCTGGGCGAGCAGCTTCTTCAGTTCGGTCTGCGGGAAATACGGATGGCACTCGACCTGAATAAGGGATGGAACGATCTCGCAATTTGCGAGAAGCTTCTCGATTTCGTTCTCGTCGAAATTGGAGATTCCGATGGAGCGGAGCTTGCCTTCCTTGTACGCGATCTCAAGCTTCTCATAGCCCGCCAAGTAGTCGCCTGCGGGTTGGTGCAGAATCATGAGGTCGATGTAAGGTGTGTTCAGACGCTCGAGCGTTTCGTCGACGGCGGTGTCGCTGTTGTAAAAATAGGGCCAGAGCTTGGTTTCGAGAAACACGTTTTCGCGCGGCGAGTCTGATTCGCGCACGCCACGACCCACTGCTCGCTCATTCACGTATGCATTGGCAGTGTCGATGAGCTCATACCCCATGCCGAGTGCGGAGGTAACCGACGATTGGGCATCGTCGGGTTTAAGCAGATACGTGCCAAGTCCTAGCTGGGGGATTTTGATGCCGTTATTGAGCGTGATGTATTCCATGCGCTTCCTTTCTCGATGGTTCTCTTCTGTAACGATAGTTTCGAGATTTGATAATGTATATTGCCTATAGCAACTAGCTAGATATACGGATTATGTATGTGAAACGAATTGGACCGAATGAGGTTCTCCGTTGTGCACGAAGGAGCAAGCATGGAGCTGCGAACGCTGCGTTATTTTCTTGCTGTGGCCCGCGAGGAAAACATGACCGAAGCTGCTAACGTGCTACATGTGACGCAGCCCACGCTCTCGCGCCAGATAGCCGATTTGGAACGCGAGCTGGGCGTGGAGCTGTTCGAGCGCACCAATCGATCGTGTGTGCTCACGAGCGATGGCATGCGCTTGCGCCAGCGCGCCGAGGAGATTGTCTTGCTGGTGGAACAGACCGAGCTAGAGTTGGCGGATCGGGAGCTCGGCATTGCAGGCGTTATCCGCATTGGAGCCGGCGAAACCAAATCGATGCGGCTGGTGCTCGATACTTTTGCGGAGCTGCATCGGAGTCATCCCGGAGTGACGATTGAGCTCTATACCGGCAATGCCGATGCGGTGGAGGAGCGCTTGGAGCGTGGCTTGCTCGACTTTGCCCTGCTGTTGGAGCCCGTTAACGTCGAGAAATACGAGTGGATCCGTATGCCTGAGGCTGACCGGGCCGGCGCCGTTGTCGCCGCGAGCGGTCCATGGGGTGGCCTGGACGTGTTAACGCCTGCGGACGTGGCGAAGATGCCGCTGCTGGTGAGTTCGCGTACCTCGAATCGAGCGTTCGATCTCGAAGTGTGGTCGGGCGGCGTCTTCAGCTTCGATGACCTCAACGTCGTGGGGCATTTCGATCTGATCGGCAACGCGTCGCACCTGGTGCGTTCGGGCACCGCATGTGCGGTTGGTATTGGAAGCTTGTTGCAGATAGATGAAAGCAGCGACCTGCGTTTTATCCCGTTTGAGCCGCCGCTCACCATTGCATCGTATCTGGTGTGGAAAAAATATCGCCTGCGTTCTCGCGCCTGCGAAGAGTTTCTGAACCGTTTGAATAGGATGTGACAAGGGGGCAGTCCCTTTGCCGCATTGATCTGAGAGTGGATGTTGATGTATTTATCGCTGGCCCCTATGGAGGGGATTACCGGGCATGTGTTCCGTCGCGTGCATGCGGAGTGTTTCGGCGCACTCGATTGTTATTACACGCCGTTTTTGCCGCCGCCGCGCGTGGGCAACCGCTTTGGCGGTAAGGCGTTTAAAGAGGTCGATCCCGCCAATAACCAGGGGCTTAACGTGGTGCCTCAGCTGATGTCCAAGAATGCGGATGAGTTTGTGTGGGCGGCGCAGGTGCTCGCCGACATGGGTTATCACGAGGTCAATCTCAACCTTGGCTGCCCCTCGGGCACGGTTGTAGCCAAGGGGAAGGGTTCGGGTTTCTTGCGCAACTTGGACGAGCTCGAGGTGTTCTTGAGCGACGTGTGCGAACGCTCGCCGTTGCTGGTGTCGGTCAAGACCAGGCTGGGGTTGGAAAGCGACGACGAATACGAGCGTGTGCTTGACCTCTATTGCCGCATGCCGCTGGCAGAGCTGATCGTGCATCCGCGCGTGCAAAAGGACCGCTATGCGGGTTCGCCGCGCAAAGAGTTTTACGGCGAGACGCTGGAGCGGGCGCCGTTCCCGGTGGCCTACAACGGCGACATCTTTGATCTTGAGGAGATGGATGCGCTGGTGGAGGCCTATCCCGGAACGCGTCACGTAATGTTGGGGCGCGGCTTGCTTGCGAACCCCGCGCTGGCTCGCATGGTTAAGGGCGGCCCTACTG
>CABSMB010000097.1 GCA_902478705.1 uncultured Collinsella sp.
CCGGCGTCCTTGGTGGCCTGACGCTGGGCGTCGTTGAAGTAGGCCGGGACGGTGATGACGGCGTCGGTGACGGTCTCGCCCAGATACTTCTCGGCGTCGGCCTTCATCTTGGCGAGCACCATGGCGCTCACCTGCTCGGCGGTGTAATCCTTGCCCTCGATGTTGACGACGGCACGGCCGCCCTGGCCCTCCTTGACCTCATACGGCACGGTCTTGAGCTCGGAGGTGCACTCGGAGTACTTGCGGCCCATGAAGCGCTTGATGGAGAACACGGTGTTCTTGGGGTTGGTGACCGCCTGGTTCTTAGCGGCCTTGCCCACGACGCGGTCGCCGTCAGCGCGGAAGCCCACGACGGACGGGGTGGTGCGGTCGCCCTCGGCGTTCACGATAATGGTCGGAGAACCGCCCTCGAGGACAGCCATAGCGGAGTTAGTAGTACCAAGGTCGATACCAAGAATCTTACTCATTAGAAATTCCCTCTCTCTTGTGCGTTCGCGCCGTGTCGGCGGACTGCCGCGCGACGCTTCGGCTTGTCTTTCAGGATGTAGTGTATCCCCTTATGGGCTGGAATATACAAAATCTAAGTCAATTCATATAAGATTTCTTATCTCTGAGAGTTTAGGTTCTCAAATGCGCAGGTAGATGCACTGTTTGAATTCTCGGCAGATCTATTGAGATCTATGTAGGGATTGCTGAGGTTTGAGCTTGGAGCCGCGCAGGGGGCCTTGGGGCGACCCCGGGGAAAGCGCGTCCCAGTTTGGACGCGGATTCCGGGATGCGGTTTCCACAAGCGTGCCCAATCGCTCTATATTTCAAGTCACCTATAGCTAACATTTGCGCAGCTCAGCGGCCCCACCTGCATGTTTTTTAGTAAGCCGTGGCATACTCGGCGAACGGTATGAAGATGCCGGTCAGAGGGTATTGCAAACGGTCGCTGCCGTGGTATGTTTTTGCCCGAATCAAACCGACGCGCATCGCCTGTAGCGTCGGTCAACAGAGAGGAAACTACCATGGCTCATCCCGTAATTGATGCCGACGAGTGCATCGCTTGTGGCGTTTGCGTCGACTCCTGCCCCGCTGGCGTTCTGGAGCTCCAGGACGTCGCTACCGTCGCTGACGAGGACTCCTGCGTCGCCTGTGGCGCTTGCCAGGACGCTTGCCCCGCTGGCGCGATCACCGAGATCGTCGAGGAGTAACAACTCCCCCACTTGCACACTCACGAGTACACCGTGCACAAAAAGGAGGCCTCCGCATCGCCGCGGAGGCCTCCTTTTGTATACACGGGCAGTCACTATAGCAACACCGCAGGTTGAGCATAAGTCAGCGAAAACGTCCCTGAGCGAGCAAGGTGACGTGAAAGAGGAGGGAAGCGTACTTTGGTACGCGACCGACGATTGAGCGTCAGATTGCCGCTTAGGGGCGTTTGCAGCGTCGAGCTAGGACAAGTCGTCCTCATAGGGCATCAGGTCTGCTAGGTAGCCCTTCTCTTTGAGCAGTGCCTCGATCTCGTCGAGGGTTTGTTCGTCTTCTGCCGCAATGCGATGGAAGTGATAGCCGCTGGTCACCGTCAGCAGCGGAAAGCTCTTGCCGCTGGCGATGTCGTGCAGGTAGCGCTCGATATCGCGGCGGTTGCGAATGTCCAGGTCGGCCGTAATCTTGCCGTATACGCGGTGGTTGACGATCACATTGAGCACGGCGCCGCCCGCATCGACGATACTCGTGAGCTCATCGCCCGCCTGCTCCACGCTGTGGCGCACCTTGACCAGGCGCGTGGGCACAGCCGGGCTGCTCGCGGCCTCCTGCAGCACGTAGCCGCGATTGGTGGCGACGATATCGTGCCCGTCGGCGCGCAGCAGGGCGATATCCTGCACCACGACCTGACGGCTCACGCCCACCTCGCGGGCAAGCGCACTGCCCGAAACGGGATCTTTGGCTCCCTCGAGCACGGCCATGATGGAACGGCGACGCTCGCGGGCATTCATTATTTACCGTCCAGCAGACGCAGGTGCTTAAGCGAAAGGTCGAGGATCGGCGCAGAGTGCGTCAGGGCACCCGAGCTAATAAAGTCGACGCCCAGATCGGCCAGAGCGCGAATGTTGCCGGCGTCCACGTTACCCGAGCACTCGGTCTTGGCGCGACCGTCGATAAGCTCGATGGCGGCGGCCATGTCGTCGTGCGTCATGTTATCGAACATGATGATGTCGGCGCCGGCCTCCACGGCCTCGCGCACCATATTCAGGTTCTCGCACTCGATCTCGACCGTCGTGGTGAAGGACGCATGGGTGCGCGCCATCTCGATCGCACGTGCCACGCCACCGGCGGCGTCAATGTGGTTGTCCTTGAGCATAACGGCCGTCGACAGGTTGTAGCGGTGGTTGCTGCCGCCGCCGATCTCGACTGCGGCCTTCTCGAAGACACGCATACCCGGCGTGGTCTTGCGCGTGTCGACGAGCACGGTCTTGGTGCCCTCGAGCGCCGCGGCCATCTGGTGCGTATAGGTGGCGATACCGCTCATGCGCTGCAGGTAGTTGAGCGCCACGCGCTCGCCCGAAAGCAGTACGCGCGCATCGCCGCGCACCTGGCCCACGTGGTCGCCGGCGTGCACCTCGTCGCCGTCCGAGACATCGAACAGCACCGAGCTCTGCGAATCCAGCAGTTCAAAGGTGCGGGCGAACACGTCCAAGCCGGCGATGATGCCGTCGGCCTTGGCGATGAGCTCGACGGTAGCGGGACGCGCCGTGGGGCACACGCTCGCCGTGCTCACGTCCTCAAACGTGATGTCCTCGCGCAGGGCCTGCAAAATCAAATCATCGACGACGAGCTTCATGGTAATGGGATTCATGGTCTACTCCTCCACGGCCTGCGTGCCGGCGGCACGGGCCAAATCATCGATTGCAAGAGTATCGGCGCTCAGGGCGCGGTGACGTCCGTCGAGCGCGGGCTCGCCGGCCTG
Organism: uncultured Collinsella sp.; assembly: GCA_902478705.1. GTDB lineage: Bacteria > Actinomycetota > Coriobacteriia > Coriobacteriales > Coriobacteriaceae > Collinsella. The sequence goes on from CABSMB010000097.1 coordinate 2,954, forward strand.
CTCCACGGCCAGCGACTCGCCGGTACGCATGTACCACGCGGCACGGCGGCCCCAGGCGAGGGACTCGAGCAGGCTGTTGGAAGCCAGGCGGTTCTTGCCGTGCACGCCGTTGCAGGCCGTCTCGCCGGCGGCGTAAAGCTCGGGCATCGAGGTGCGGCCGTCCTTGTCGACCCACACGCCGCCCATAAAGTAGTGCTGCGTGGGCGTGACGGGGATGGGCTCGTCCAAGATGTCGCGTCCGTCCTCCAAGCAGCGCGCGCGGATGTTGGCAAAGTGCCCGGTCACCACGTCGCGCTCAACGGGGGCAAAGCTCAGCCACTCGTGCTCGGTGCCGTCCTGCTTCATCTGCTCGCGAATGGCGGCGGCGACAACGTCGCGCGGCTGCAACTCGTCGGTAAAACGCTCGCCGGCGGCATTGAGCAGAATCGCGCCCTCGCCGCGACAGCTCTCGCTGATCAGGAACGTACGACCCGGCTGCGGCGAAAACAACCCCGTGGGGTGGATCTGCACGTAGTCCAGGTGCTCCATCTTAATGCCATGCTCCTGAGCGATGTAGCAGGCATCGCCCGTGAGCTGCGGGTAGTTGGTCGAGTGGTCGTACACGCCACCGATGCCGCCCGTCGCCCACAGCGTATGGCGGGCATGGATCTTAAACGGCTTACCGGCATGCACGCCCTCAGCGGCATTTGCCAGCTCGTCGGCGGGGCGAGCTGAATCGTTCTCGTCCACGGCGACGGCGACGACGCCGGTGCACACCGTGGCGCCATCGCGCTCGGCGGTCAGGATGTCGGTCATGGCAACGTGCTCCAAAATCTGCACGTTATCCAGCTCGCGGACAGCCTGGAGCAGCTTGGTCGTAATCTCCTTGCCCGTAATATCGGCATGGAAGGCGATGCGCGGGCGGCTGTGCGCGCCCTCGCGGGTAAAGTCGAGGCTGCCGTCGGCCTTGCGCTCAAAATCCACGCCCATGGCCAGCAGGTCATTGATGACCGAGCGGCTCGAGCGAATCATGATGTCAACACTCTCGCGGCGGTTCTCGTAATGGCCGGCGTGCATGGTGTCCTCAAAGAAGGCATCGTAGTCCGAGCCTTCGGGCAGTACGCAGATGCCGCCCTGCGCGAGCATCGAATCGCACTCGTCAACAGCGCCCTTGGAGAGCATGATTACGCGCGTGCTCGTCGGCAGATTGAGGGCCGCGTATAGGCCTGCCACGCCGCAGCCGGCAATGACGACATCGCACTCCATGTCGGAGTATTGCTTGGTTTCCACAGGAATCCTCTCCCTTGTAATGTGACATAAGGGACCGCCCCTCATGTCACATCGTTCTAGCGCGCCGCGTACTCGAGCATGCGGTCGAGCGTGAGCTTGGCCTGATCGGCGGCCTCATCCGACACGCCAATCTGCACCTCGCCCTCGCCCGTCTCCAGGCAGTGCACGAGCTTTTCGAGCGTGATGAGATCCATGTTGACGCAGGTAGGCTGCACCGCAGGGAAGTAGAACTTCTTGCCAGCGCCCTGGCAGCGGCGTTCAAGCTCGTAGAGCACGCCGCGGACCGTCACGATGATGAACTCGCTGGCGTCCGACTCCTCGGCATACTTGATGATGCCGGCAGTAGAGCCGATGTAGTCGGCCTCGGCCAGGACGTCGGCCTTGCACTCGGGGTGCGCCAGCACGAGCGCGTCGGGGTGCGCCTCCTGCGCGTCGACGATCTGCTCGACGGTGATGATGTGATGACGCGGGCAGTAGCCCTTGTTGAGCATGATGTGCTTTTGCGGCACCTGCTCGGCTACGAAGCGACCGAGGTTTTGGTCGGGAATGAACAGGACGTGCTGCTGCGGCAGCTCGGACACGATCTTGACGGCGTTGGAACTGGTGACGCACACATCACTCCAACTCTTGATCTCAACCGTGGAGTTGACGTAGCACACCACGGCCAGGTCGTCGCCGTACTCGGCGCGAGCGGCGTCGACCGTCTCGCGCTTGACCATATGAGCCATGGGGCAATCCGCACCCGGCTCGGGCAGCAGCACGGTCTTGGTGGGGTTGAGCAGCTTGGCGCTCTCGCCCATAAACTCCACGCCGCACAGCACGATGGTCTGCTGCGGCAGGCTCTTGGCAAGCTTTGCCAGGTAGAAGCTGTCGCCGACGTAATCGGCCACAGCCTGGACCTCGGGCGCCACGTAATAGTGCGCCAGGATCACCGCGTCACGTTGGGTTTTTAGTTGCTGAATGGCCTCGACGAGCTCTGCGGGCACCAATGCCGCGCGCTCCGTTGCCGTCGTTGCCGATGCTAGGCCGGCCGCGATATCGCGTGCAAGCTCCGATGCATCCATGTTCGCGCTCTGCGCCATCAAGGCCCCTCTCTTTTGGCGAATCTTGGGGCTTTAGTATGACACCTAGGTTTACAGCTGACAAGACAGCTGTAAACCTAGGTGTAAAGTTGGAATAAAGATTCAATCATGCGGCGGGTCCATTTTCGAACTGGCAAGCTGAGGATAGTCGAAAATGGACCCGCCACACGGTTCGAGCCGCCCGTTTTGCCTTGGACCAAGGGGCAGTGGGCATAGAAGCGGGCCCGAATCGCTCGATCCGGGCCCGCTGGGGACTGGCGCGCGGTTAAGCGCGACGTTTCATGGCCCAAGCCAGCAGCAGAGCCGCCATGCCGGCAGCGAGCACAGCACCAGCCATGACGTACGCGCTGTCACCGGACTCAGGCAACGTCTCCTTGCCAGCCTTCTTCTTAGGCTTGGAAGTCGTAGTCGTGGTCGTAGTAGTCGTGGTGGTCTGACCAGGAGCGGGCTTGGCAGCCTCGGCAACGGTAAAGGTCGTCTCGGCCGTGCCCGTGGTCGAGACCACACTCAGCTTGTGCTCGCCCACGCCGAGCGTATTCAGGAAGCTCGCCTTAAGCGTCACGATCGTAGAACCCTCGGTGAGCACGTAGTTCTCGGCGGCGACTTCCTTGTCGTCGACC
>CABSMB010000098.1 GCA_902478705.1 uncultured Collinsella sp.
ACCGTCAGCGCGATCGCAAGCAGCGCAACAAGGAGCGCAACGCCGCCCCGACCGAGCCTACGCTTTCGCGCGAGGAACTCGCGGCCATGAAGGTCGCCGAGCTGCGCGAAAAGGCCAAGGAGTTCGAGATCGAGACGACCGGCAAGAAGAAGGCCGAGCTCGTCGAGGAAATTTACACCACCGCTGCGAAGGCCGAGGGCTTCCGTGACATCAAGGGCATTCTGCAGATTCGCCCGGACAGCTCCGGCATCATCCATGCCCACGGCTACATGAAGTCCAGCGACGACGCCTTTGTTCCCGCATATCTCATACGCTCCGCACGCCTGCGTACGGGCGATGTCATTGAGGGCTCGCTGCGCCCCTCGCGCGGCGGCGACAAGCGCGCCGGCCTCGCCAAGATCACGACCGTCAACGGCATTGATCCCGAGCAGGCCCGTAACCGCCCCAAGTTTGGCGACCTGACCCCGGTCTATCCCAATGAGCCGCTGCGCATGGAGCACGGTAAGGATTCCATCACCGGTCGTGCTATCGACATCGTGTCGCCGATCGGCAAGGGCCAGCGCGGCCTGATCGTGTCGCCGCCAAAAGCCGGCAAGACCACGATCCTCAAGAAGATCTGCCAGTCTATCTCGATCAACAATCCCGAGGTGCACCTCATCTGCCTGCTCGTCGACGAGCGCCCCGAAGAGGTCACCGATATGCAGCGCTCCATCAAGGGCGAGGTCGTGGCCTCGACCTTCGATATGCCCGCCGACAACCATACTCGCGTGGCAGAGCTCGTGATCGAGCGTGCCAAACGCATCGTGGAGCTGGGTGGCGACGTAGTGGTGGTGCTCGACTCCATCACGCGCCTTGCCCGCGCCTACAACCTGGCCGCTCCCGCCTCGGGCCGTATCCTGTCGGGCGGCGTCGATTCGGCGGCCTTGTATCCGCCCAAGCGTTTTTTGGGCGCTGCCCGCAATATCGAGAACGGCGGCTCGCTCACCATCCTGGCCTCCGCCCTCATCGATACCGGCTCCAAGATGGACGAGGTCATCTTTGAGGAGTTCAAGGGTACCGGCAACATGGAGCTCAAGCTCGACCGCGACCTGGCCGACCGCCGTATCTTCCCGGCCATCGATCCCGTTGCCTCGGGCACGCGCAACGAGGATCTGCTGGTCGACGAGCAGATGCGCCCGTTTGTCTTTGGCCTGCGTCGTATCCTCGCCGGCATGAACAATACCGAGCGCGCGGCCGCGTCGTTTATCAAGGGACTCAAGGGCACCAATACCAACCAGGAGTTCCTGGTGCGTTCGGCAAAAAAGCACAGCGATTACGAGCAGACGTTCTAGGCCGTCCGCTGAACGCGACAACAACTATAGACATGCCAGAAGGGCCGGGGTTTAGATCCTGGCCCTTTTCGTATAGCCGCTCGCCAACGATTATTGACCTTGCGACCAGCAAGCAGCGATTTTCCCGTTTCAATCCCGCTTCGTCGCTTGCAATCCCCAAGGGGGTTTCGCATAATAGCTGTTAAGCTTCGCGACGGAAAACGCAGATGAAACGAACCATATACCGTTGCTTTGGGGCATAGCCCCGCTTCATCTTCTCTCGCGCAGCCAACTGAATGATGCGATTTGGGTGCTGGAAGATGGGGAGAGCTCATGGCTTCTTCTGATGCAACACAACGAGCAGTCCTTGCTGGACTTTCCTGCGGAATCGGCCTTGCCGCTCCCGTAGTGATGTATGCTGCCACGCTGCCGTTTTCGTCGGTGAACGAGACGGTCGTCGCGGGCGCTGTTCCCTTTGCCGTGGGTGCGGTGGCGGGCGTGGGAATCTATGCCGCCTCGCTCGGTATTTCTGAATATCGCGCGCAGCATGCCGAGCGCCTGTTCCAGCCCGACGCCATGGGTGGCGCTGCGAACGTCAACCAGCATCAAGATGAGTTCCAGACCGCCTCGATGCCCGCCCAACAGCAGTGGGCTGCTCCTCAGGGCGTTGCTACTGCGGCTCCTGCCGTTCAGGCAAACGCCGCGCAGCCCTCTTCGGTTTTCTCCGGCCTGACCGGTGCCTTCCAACGCCGTCGTGCCGACGATGGCGTCCCCACCATCGCCCGCGCCGCAGACGCCATGAGCGAGGCCGACGCCTGGTCCATGATCGATAGCATGCTCGACGACGATTCGCCAGTCAGCTGCGATCCTGCGCGCTCACGCGACGTCTACCAGGTCGCTATCGACGAACTCACCTACGGCGGGCAGACCGGCTCCTATAACCGCGATGACATCGCTGCCGCTGCGCGCGCCGTCTCGGGCTCTCATGCCGCCCCTGCGGGCAGCACGGCCGCCTTTGTGGCGCTCGTGGCTAACGCCGCCAACAACGCCGCCACGGCTCAATCCGTTACGTATGATACTGCCGTGCCCGTGACCCCGGCTGCCGCCACCGCCGCTGACCCCTACGCCGACGAGCCGCTGGCCGTCGACGAGGAGACTATTGCCGCCCGCCGCGCTGCCGAAAGCTCGCTGTGGGGCGCCCCTGCACAGCAGCAGGCGGCGGAGGCGGTGCCGTTCAATGCGAACCTTGCCAACATGCCGATCATCAGCGACGCTTCTGCTGCGGCTATCGATCTCGACGACCTTGACGAGCCAGTCATCTCGAACGACATGCCGTATGTGGTCGCTGCCCCGGTCGATGTCCCGGCCTCCGCGTCCCAGTCCGTCGCAGTCGACGAGCCTGTCGATGCGACTCCCGAGGAAGACGTCCCCATGGCCGATTATTCGGGCCACGAAGGTATGTGGGCGGCCGCTGCCGCAATTTTGGACGAGGTCGTCGAGCCTGCTCCCGTTGCCGCTCCGGTGTTTACGCCTGCTCCTCAGCCCACTGCCCCTGCTTACGTTGGTCGCCACAGCGCCGTGTTTCCCGAGGATACTGCCCGCATCTCGCGCGAAGGTATCGAGCGTGCCGAGGCCATCGCTGCTGGCATCATGGAGAACCGTCGTCATGAGCGCGTCAATCAGATTCTCGAGGAGGAGATCGACCGCCTGCAGTCTGCGGCGGTGAGGCGCACGGGCCGTGCCTATCTGAGCGTTATCGAGGGTGGCACCGCCAGCTTTGAGCCGCTCTATGCGGAGGCATAACTTCTGCATGCTTAAACTCGATCGAAAATGGGCGGTCGCGACCTGCCTGATGGTGCTGCTCATCTGGGGCAATTCGATGGTTCCCGGCACGGGGTCCGGTTCATTGAGCTTGTCGATTATGGAGGCCGTTCGCGGCTTTCTGCACGGCATGGGGCTTCCGTATGAGTGGGTGACCAACTTCGTCATTCGCAAGTGCGCGCATTTTACCGAGTACATGGTGCTCGGCGTTCTGGCGACGCATGCTTTCGATATCGAGGGCCGTCGCACCTTTGACGTATTGCTTTCTACGGCGGTGTTCTTGCTGCTGATTCCCTCGATTGACGAGACGATTCAGCTCTTTGTGCCCGGTCGCGCCGGTATGATTATTGATGTGATGATCGACTGCTGCGGAGCGATGACGGGCGTTGTGCTTCGATATCTTCTACGATCACTCATTTGTGCCAAAAAGGCCGCCTAGGACACATTGCTTGGTCCTAGGCGGCCTCTCTTTGTTTGGGGCCTGTACGGGGCGTGGCGGCGTTATCCCGTAGGAGGGGATTGCTGGACGCTGCGGCGCCCCTTTGGCGCGCCTACTGCCTAAGCGCGGCGGCACCTAGGGCCAGACAGCCCATGATGCCCTGCTTGCCCTCGAGGCTGTTGTTGACGATGTAGGTGTCGATATCGTTGACCTCGGGCGTGACGATGTAGCCGTTGAGCATCTCGGCGCACTTTTTGCGGGCGAGCGGCACGATAGGGGTGTGATCGGCAACGCCACCGCCGATGATGATCTTCTGCGGGGCATAGCACAGCGTGTAGGTCATGAGCGCCTGTGCCAGATAGCCTGCGAGCAGGTCCATGGCCTCCGGGTCATCGGCCATGTCTCCGGCGCTCTTGCCATCCCAGCGCTTTTTGACGCCGGGGCCGGCGATGAGGCCCTCGAGGCAGTTGTCGTGGAAGGGGCAGGCGCTATGCTCGCCGATGGTGTCGCGCGGGTCGCGCGTGACCAGGATGTGGCCGGCCTCGGGATGCATCATGCCGTGCACGAGCTGGCCGCCCGAGAGCACACCAGCGCCCACACCGGTGCCGATGGTCAGGTAGACAACGTCAGTGAGGCCCTGGGCGCAACCAAAGGTGACCTCGCCCAGGCAGGCGACGTTGACGTCGGTGTCGTAGCCGCAGGGGACGTTGAGCTCGTTTCGGATGGTGCCCAGCAGGTCAAAGTAGCGCCATGCGGTCTTGGGCGTCTCCAGTATCTTGCCGTATTGGGGCGAGGCGGGGTTGACCGCGGTGGGGCCAAAGGCGCCGATGCCCAGGGCGGCGATGCCCTTGTCTGCAAACCATGCGTTGACGGCCTCAACGGTCTCCTGCGGGGTCGTGGTCGCGATCTGCTCACGCTCCAGGACCGTACCGTCCGCATAGCCCGTGGCGCACACCATCTTGGTGCCGCCGGCCTCGAGCGCTCCGATAAGCTGCTGTTCTGCCATAGTATTCCTCTCTCTGGGACGAGTTGCTCCGTGACTAGAGTATAGAGCTCTAAACCATTTAAGAAAGCGCTATAAAAAGATGCCCTGCAACGCGGCGGGCGGTGCGGGGCATCTTTGGTTGCTTTAGTTGCCGGGCCGTCCTTACCCGCGCGGCTTGATTTTATCACGCAGGGACTTGAGGTTTTCGAGCGCGGCGTTGAGCGTTTCGTCTCGCTTGGCAAAGTGGAAGCGAATCAGATGGTTGACGGGCTCACGGAAGAAGCTTGAGCCCGGCACAGCGCCCACGCCAACCTTGGAGGCGAGATCCTCGCAGAAGTCGAGGTCGCTGTCGTAGCCAAACTCCGAGATATCCATCATCACGTAGTAGGCGCCCTGCGGCACGTTATGCTCAAGACCGATACTGTCGAGCCCTTGGCAGAACAGGTCGCGCTTAGCGGTGTAGAGGTTGAGGACCTCATCGTAATAGCTGTCGTCGAAGTTGAGGGCGGTGACGACGGCCTCCTGCAGGGGAGCGGCGGCGCCCACCGTGAGGAAGTCGTGGACCTTTTTGATGCGCTCGGTGATCTGGGCCGGGGCGATGGTGTAGCCCAGGCGCCAACCGGTGATGGAGTAGGTCTTGGACAGCGAGCTGCAGCTGATGGTGCGTTCGAACATGCCGGGCAACGTGGCCATATAGACGTGCTCGTGGGGCGCGTAGACGATGTGCTCGTAGACCTCGTCGGTGATGCAGTAGGCGTCGTACTTTTTGCACAGGTCGGCAATAAAAGTGAGCTCCTCGCGCGTAAAGACCTTGCCGCAGGGGTTGGACGGGTTGCACAGGACGATGGCCTTGGGGTCGTTGTCGCGGAAGGCCGCCTCGAGGACCTCGCGATCGAAGTCGAACGTGGGCGGGTTGAGCGGCACATAGACGGGCTCAGCGCCCGAGAGAATCGTGTCGGCGCCGTAGTTCTCGTAGAACGGCGAGAAGATGACGACCTTGTCTCCGGGGTTCGTGACCGTCATCATGGCGGCTATCATGGCCTCGGTGGAGCCGCATGTGACCACGATGTTCTCGTTGGGGTTGATCGGCATGCCCATAAAGTGCTCCTGCTTGGCCGCGAGCGCCTCGCGCATGGCCTGGGAACCCCAAGTGATGGAGTACTGGTGATAGAGCGGCTTGGGGTCGGTCGCGATGGCGCTGAGGCTCTCGAGCAGCTGCGCCGGGGGATCGAAGTCGGGGAAGCCCTGCGAGAGGTTGACGGCGCCATACTT
>CABSMB010000099.1 GCA_902478705.1 uncultured Collinsella sp.
CCGGCTTGAGCCGCCTCGACGGCACGACGGACGCGGGCGACGGCACGGCCCACCTCATCCGTCTCGAGCAGGGTTCCGTCCACCATGAGACGACGCACGCCGGCGTCGAGCAGCTGTGGTACCTGCGGCGTAAGATCGATGGCGTAGGCATCGTACAGGCGGGAGCGGCCGTGGATGTCGGTGCGGACGGGCATGACCTTGCCGTCGATATTCTTGAGCGAGAGCTTGCGGGCACGCAGACGGCAGTTGGCACAATCGTGGATGCAGCCGTTGGCAACCTGCAGAATGCAATGCTCGCTTGTCATGACCCGGGGGCGGCCAAAGACGGTGATGCCCAGAGCCGCGGGCGCGGCGGCGCCGAGCGAGACAATCTCGTCGAGCGTGATCTCGGGCGAGAGCCAAAACGCACCGGCTCCGCGCTCGGCAAGCGCCTCCATGCAGGGCGTGTTGTGCACCGGCAGGCAAGAGCGAATCTCGGCCGTGGCGCCGGCCTGCGCGGCCAGGGCAAGCTCGGAGATGTTGCCAATGGCGACCGTGGCACCGGCAACAACCCACGGGTCGACGCGCTCGTGGTCGACGGCGCGGCAGACCTCGTCGAGTACGGGCACGATACCCTGCTCAAATGCATCGGCAGGGGAGAGCCCGGAGGCCTCGAGCGCGTCGGTGGTCATGTAGATGCGCGTTGCACCCTCGGCGCGAGCGGCCTCGATGGCCTCGAGCGAGGTGACGGTGGCGCAGATCCGCGGCTCGTCGCGGTAGTGTTCGGGCATGGGACGCGTACATTTGTCGAGCACCGGCAACTCGAGCGTTTTCGCGCGCTCCTCGTACGGCGCCAGAATGGCCTCCTCCAATGCTTTACAGGCGGCGGCGCGCACCTTGTGCACGGCGGAGAAGCCCATACCGCAGCAGGCGTCGAGCGAAACGTCAAAGCTCGCTGCCTCAAAGGGCGAGGAGCCCATGCGGCCCACATGCTCAACCAGGTCTGCCACCACGACGACGCGGGTCTTGGCGGCCTCGACGGTAAAGCCCGTGGCCGTGGCCGTAAGCGATGGGTCGTCGCAGCAAGTAAGCGTGACGGCAAACGGTTCACCCAAACGTGCCACGACGGTTACATCCACGGCGCGGCGGCGCAGCACATCGCGTTTGAGCGCGGCGCCGGCGGCATCGATGGCGCGCTGGCTACGGATGACGCGCACGCGGCAGCCCTCGGGCATGCTGCGGGGCACGCGACACTCGATGATGTCACCGGCGGCGGCATCATCGGTAGCGATAGTGGTTAGGAACTGGTCAAACTCGTTATCGTGGCGAAGCTCCAGCAGGTCGCCCTTGCCCACGGGCTCAAACAGCTCAATGCGGGCGATGGCGGCGCGGCGACGGCGGTCGTCGGGCTTGAGGCCGCGCACATCGCGGTTGGCCGGGCGGCTGCCCAGCACCGTGCCCACGATCTGGCCGCGGTTGTTGGAACGCTCGTAACTCATCATCTCGTCGCCCGAGGTGCCGTCCTGATAGGCGTGCGTAAAGTCGCGGTTGAAGCAGCGCTTGAGTTGGCGCTGGCGGGCGGCTTCCTCGTCCTTGGCAACGGTGGCTCCGGATAGCATGTCGTCAATTTCGTGACGATACACATCAACGATGGAGTACACGTAATCGGGCGCCTTCATGCGGCCCTCGAGCTTGAGCGACGCGGCGCCGGCGTCGTACAGACGGCGAACAAGCTGTGAGGTGTTGGTGTCACGCGGGCATAGTGCACGCTCGCGGCCGGCGGGGGAGAGCGTGCGACCGTTCTCGTCAATCAGCTCGTAGGGCAGGCGGCAGGGCTGGGCGCACATGCCACGGTTGGCCGAGCGGCCCGCCATGGCAAAGCTCGAAAGCAGACATAGGCCCGAGTAGCAAAAGCAGATGGCGCCATGGCTAAAGACCTCAAGGTCCACATCGGGCGCGGCATCATGAATGGCGGCAATCTCGTCGATGGAAAGCTCGCGCGAGAGGGTCACACGGTCGGCGCCCTGCTCGCGGCACCAAAGGGTTCCGCGGTCGTCGTGGATGTTTGCTTGGGTTGAAATGTGCGTCTCGATGCCGGGCATCGTGCGCTTGACCTCAAAGAACAGGCCCCAGTCCTGGATGATGAAGGCGTCGGCGCCCAGCGTGGAGCAGCGATGGATGAGTTGCAGCGCATCGCCCATCTCGGACTGCTTGATGACGATGTTGACCGTGACGTAGACGCGCGAGCCGGCCAGGTGCGCGGCGCGGCAGGCCTGCTCAAAGGCCTCGTCGGTAAAGTTGGTGGCCTTGCGGCGGGCGTTGAAGCTGCCCATGCCACAGTAGATGGCGTCTGCCCCGGCAGCGAGCGCGGCGGCAAAGGGCTCCGGGCCTCCGGCGGGGGCCAAAAGCTCGGGTCTGCGGTTGGTGGTTCGACTGGCGTTTGCGGTCATATCCTGCCTTTCAAAATGCTCAGATACTCAAAAGTATAGTGGCGCCGTCGCGATGGGCGATGCCCGCAGCCTAAGCAGGATAAAGTCTTCAGCAGCCCTTGCAGCAAAAATGATCCGTTTCCCTCCGTCCCCTATGGATTGCCTGATCCGATGGGGACGGAGGGAAACGGATCATTTTGAGCTTCACCGTCCGGTCGTGCCGTTCAGCGGCCGACAGGCGCCGTTGGGCGATAAATTATTCTCGCAACGTGATAATAATCTTGCATCTCGCGGAAACCTTGAGTACTATCCCAATCAAGCGCGGTGTTCAGACCGAACTGTGCCTTCCGGTGTGAACGCCGCGCTCACGCTCTCTATTTAATCGTAAGGAGAAAAACATGAGCAAGACCGTCGTGTCTTCCGATAACGCACCCGCAGCCATCGGCCCGTATTCCCCCGGTATCCAGACCGGCAACATGGTGTTCCTGTCCGGCCAGCTGGGCATCGACCCCGCGACCGGCAAGCTGCCCGAGGGCGTCGAGGCCCAGGCCAAACAGTCCCTCGCCAACGTCGAAGCCCTGCTGACCGCTGCCGGCGCCACCTTTGCCGATGTCGTCAAGACCACGGTCTACCTGGCTGACATTGCCGACTTCGCTGCCGTGAACGAGATCTACGCCTCCAAGTTCGAGGCCCCGTTCCCCGCACGAAGCGCTTTCCAGGTTGCCGCCCTTCCGGCCGGCGGTTTGGTCGAGATCGAGGTCGTCGCCGCTCTCTAAGACGTTGGCAACAACTAAACATGACATGCAAAAAGACCCTGCAGTGTGAGCTGCAGGGTCTTTTGCCAAGCAATGCGACAAAAATGGTCCGTTTCCCTCCGTCCCCAAGGAATCGGCGGGTTAGCCTTCCTTGCGAACTTTTTGCAGGTAGCGGTAGACGCTGGGCTCCGAGATGCCCAGCGCGGTGGCGGCGCAGGCCACGGCACCCTTGAGCATGAACACCCCGTTGCCGTTGAGGTGGCGAATGACGTCCACGCGGTCGCTCTGACCAAGTGACGCTACATCCAGCCCGCGCGCGCTCAGCAACTCGGCAATGCTGCGGTCGATGAGCTCCTGTGTAGACTCCGAAAGACTTTCGACTTCGATAGACGCAGGCTCCGCCTGCGTTGGCACAGCGTCGAAGCACGACATGAGCTGCTGCGCCATGGCGTTGATGGAGCGCACAGTCGAGAGGTCGGTGTTGACGCAGAGCATACCGACGATCTCGTCATTCTCGCGGATAAAGAACGTCGCGGACTCCAACGTCTTGCCACCGGCGCCGCGCCCCTCGTAGCCCGTAATAAACGGCAGGTCGCGATACTTGGCGTCGTGCATGATCTTGAGTGCCAGATCGGTGGCGGGACCGCCGACCTTGCGGCCGCTCACGATGCCGTTGCGAATATCGACGATGGCGTGGTCGGGATCCGAGAAATCGTGCAGCACGATTTCGCTGTTCTTACCGAGTACCTGCTCCAGGAAATCGACCATCGGCAAAAAGCGACGTACGGTCTCGTTCACGGGCAACTCCTTGGGGTGAAATCGGAAATGTTCATAACAATTTTTTCTCATGGTAACACGCTGTTCGTCATCTCGCATATTCGCAGGTACATTGCGTAATACAGACGAACGGTAGGAATTTGGCGGTAAACGGTCGACCAAAAGAAAAGTTAGATGTTATTTTGACCAGACACTTTCCTGACCTGCGGAAATGCATTGTCTCAGCTCAAGAATAGTCTGATAACAAAAAATTATTATTGAGAATGAGAATCATCTTTAATACGATATGCAACGAAGGCACAACCTCAACCCCGCACTGCGTCACAATAGAGCGTTAGATGCGAAAACAACTATTTCGAGGATTGGTGGTCAAATGACCCAGGAGACGGTTACGAACGGCACTGAAGCCCTGTTCACTCGTGAAGGCATGCCTCCCGTTAAGGAAATGATCCCGTGTGCCCTTCAGCACGTACTGGCTTCGTTTGCCGGTATCATCACCCCGGCTGTCATCATGGCCGGCGTCTACGGCTTTAATAGCCAGCAGAGCACCGACATCATCCAGGTCGCGCTCATTCTTTCGGCAATCGACACGGCCCTTCAGGCCTTCGCTCCCTTCCGTCGCATCGGCGGCGGCCTGCCCATCGTCATGGGCGTTTCGTTCGCGTTCCTCCCGGCCCTCCAGGCCATGGGTGCCTCGGGCTTTAGCTTTGGCGCTCTGCTGGGCGGCGAGATCGTCGGCGGCGCCGTCGCGGTCCTCTTTGGTCTGGCCTACAGCAAGATTAAGTGGCTGTTCCCGCCTGTCGTGACCGGTACGGTCATCTTCTCCATTGGCGTCTCTCTCTATCCCACGGCCGTCAAGTACATGGCCGGTGGCATGGGCACGCCGCTGTGGGGCACTCCGCAGGCCTGGTGCGTCGCTCTTATCACCTTCGCCGTGGTCTTTGCGCTCGCCAACTTTGGCAAGGGCACGCTCAAGCTGGGATCCGTGTTCTTTGGCATGATCGTCGGCATGATCGTTTCGATTCCCTTTGGCATGATCGACTTCTCCAGCGTTGCCACCGCTCAGGTCTTCGCCCTTCCCAAGCTCATGCCCTACGCGCTCGAGTTTGATCCCGAGGTCTGCATTACCCTCGCCGTCGTGTTCCCCATGGTTGCCATCCAGGTTATCGGTGACGTCTCCGCCGCCTGCCTGGGCTCCATCGACCGTATGCCCACCGAGCGCGAGCTCTCCGGCGCTATCGTGTCCCAGGGTCTCACCTCTATGGTCGGCGGCCTGCTGGGCGGTCTTCCCACCAGCGCCCTTGGCCAGAACGTGGGCATCATCTGCTCCAACAAGGTCGTCAACAAGTGGGTCTTTGTGATCATCGCGGCCGTCTTTGCCATCGCCGGTCTGTTCCCGCAGCTCTCTGCTGTCCTTTCCGCTATCCCGCAGCCCGTCATCGGCGGCGCGACCGTCGGCGTCTTTGGCACCATCACTATGAACGGCGTGCGCATGTTCACCCGCGAGGGCCTCACGCAGCGCACTACCACCATCGTCGGTACCTCCGTCGTCTTTGGCCTGGGTATCTGGATGGCCAGCGGTTGCCTTGCCGGCGAGGGTATGCCCGCCTGGGTGTCCACCGTCATCGGCTCCAATGCCGTAACCCCCACTGCCATCATGGCCATTGTCCTTAACCTGATCCTTCCGCAGACGCCGGTCGTGGCTCAGCACATCGATGCTGCCAAGGATGCCGCCGTGGATCTGGTCTTGCCCGAGAGCAAGAAGTAACCAATTCGGTGCTATTCGTCGGCGGGCGCATCGCCTCGTCCGCCGACGTCATGCGGCGCCAAGCCGCACTT
>CABSMB010000100.1 GCA_902478705.1 uncultured Collinsella sp.
CTCTTTAAGGAAGCCAAGTCCCAGGCCCCGTCGATTATCTTTATCGATGAGATCGATGCCGTGGGACGTCAGCGCGGAGCCGGCTTGGGCGGCGGTCACGACGAGCGCGAGCAGACGCTCAACCAGCTGCTGGTCGAGATGGACGGTTTTGAGGAGAGCGAGTCGGTCATCCTGATCGCCGCGGCCAACCGTCCTGACATTCTGGATCCGGCACTGCTGCGCCCCGGCCGTTTTGACCGTCAGGTTACGGTCGACCGTCCGGACGTGAAGGGCCGCGAGCAGATCTTGCGCGTGCATGCCGAGAACAAGCCGATGGACGAGGACGTGAAGTTTGAGAAGCTCGCCCAGATGACCGTTGGCTTTACCGGCGCCGACCTGGCGAACCTGCTTAACGAGGCTGCGCTCCTGGCTGCCCGCCGCCATCGTTCCGTGATCTCGATGGATGAGGTCGAGGAATCGATGGAGCGCGTGATCGCCGGACCGCAGCGCAAGGGTCGCGTGATGACCGAGGCCGAGCGCACCACGATTGCCTACCACGAGAGCGGCCACGCCCTGGTGGGCCATATCCTGGAGCACTCCGATCCGGTCCACAAGATCTCGATTGTCAGCCGCGGCCAGGCCCTGGGCTATACGCTGCAGCTGCCGCAGGAGGACCACTTCCTCAAGACCAAGAACGAGATGCTCGACGAGCTCGCCGTGTTCTTGGGCGGCCGCGTTGCCGAGGAACTCATGTGCGACGACATCACGTCGGGCGCGAGCAACGACCTGGAGCGCGCGACCAAGATGGCGCGCGAGATGGTTACGCGTCTGGGCATGAGCGAGGAGCTGGGCACGCAAGTGTTTGGCGAGGCGCAGCATCAGGTATTCCTGGGCCGCGATTACGCCGATCACCAGGATTACTCCGAGGAGACGGCGCGTCGCATCGACATCGAGGTCCAGCGCATTATGCGTGAGGCCCATCGCCGTGCGGTCGAGATTTTGGATGCCCGTCGCGATCAGCTCGATCTGATGGCCAAGGTGCTGCTTGAGCGCGAGACCGTTGAAGGCGACGCCGTGAACGCCCTGCTCGACAACGAGTGGGATGCCTACCTTGAGCGCGAGGGCGATATCCTGGCGGCCAAGGAGGAGCGCAATG
Source organism: uncultured Collinsella sp. (assembly GCA_902478705.1). Lineage (GTDB taxonomy): Bacteria > Actinomycetota > Coriobacteriia > Coriobacteriales > Coriobacteriaceae > Collinsella. The sequence goes on from CABSMB010000100.1 coordinate 1,136, forward strand.
CCAAGGCGGCTGGCATGCCGACCAAGAAGCGCGCGCCTCGTATGAGCGAGGAGGAGCTGGCGGCCGATGCCGCGGCATTTGCGCAGGCGGCTATGCAGGAGGATGCCGAAGTCGCATCCGATGATGCCGGCGATGACCGTGCCGCCAATGCCGGTGCCGACACCGACGCCGATAAATAGCCTTTGTGGCGAAAGCCTCTGCGGGGAAACCTGCGGAGGCTTTTTCTTTTGAGCGATATGGGGCCATCTGTTGATTGGGGACAGACTTAAATGAGCGTTTTCACGCATTTAAGTCTGTCCCCAATCAACGCCCAATTAACATTGCTGCGGCACTTTGCTCGACTAAAGCGTACAATAGCGCCTATGCGAAAGGGGAACAGATGATCAACGAAACTATGTATGCTCGCGGTGCGGAAAGCTCCATCATCCGTGAGATCTTTAGCTATGGTCTTGAGCGCAAGGCACAGATCGGTGCGGAAAACGTATTCGATTTTTCGCTGGGCAACCCGAGTGTTCCGGCGCCCGCTGCCGTGGCGGAGTCCATTAAGAAGGCCTTGGAGCTGCCGAGTGACCAGCTGCACGGCTACACTCCCGCACCGGGCCTGCCGCAATGTCGAGCAGCTGTCGCCGAATCGCTCAACCGTCGCTTTGGCACGAGCTATGAGGGCAAGGACGTCTTTATGACGGTGGGCGCCGCGGCTTCGCTCACCTGCACGCTCAACGCCGTTACAAACCCGGGCGACGAGGTTATTGTTATCGCTCCGTACTTTCCGGAGTATCGCGTGTGGATTGAGAAGGCCGGCTGTACGTGTGTCGAGGCGCCTGCCGATGAAGACACGTTCCAGCTGAGCGTGGACAACGTGCTCAAGGCGATCAGCGATAAGACGGCGGCCGTCATTATCGATTCGCCCAACAACCCGACTGGTGCCGTTTATACGCGCGACACGCTGACGCGACTGGCCAGTGTTTTGCGCGAGGTCAACGCTAAACGCGATCCCGAGAATCCGATTATGCTCATCTCGGATGAGCCGTACCGCGAGATCGTGTACGGTGCCGAGGTGCCTTGGGTGCCCTCGATCTACGAGAACACCGTTGTGTGCTACTCGTATTCTAAGTCGCTGTCGCTGCCGGGTGAGCGCGTTGGCTGGATCTTGGTTCCCAACACCAATCCGCAGGCTGCGCGTCTGATGCCGGCTGTTGCGGGTGCTGCCCGTACGCTGGGTTTTGTATGTGCACCGGCGCTCTTCCAGCGCGTGATTATCGATTGCATCGATGAGCCGAGCGATATCGAGGCCTATGCTCGCAACCGCACGGCGCTTACCGACGCCTTGGCGGACTACGGCTATACCTATGTTGAGCCGGACGGTGCTTTCTACCTGTGGGTGAAGGCACTCGAGCCCGATGCGAATGCGTTTTGCGAGCGCGCAAAGAAGTATGAGTTGCTTGCGGTTCCCTCGGACAGCTTTGGTATGCCGGGCTGGTTCCGCCTGGGCTATTGCGTGAGTTACGAAACGATCATCAATTCGCTACCCGCTTGGAAACAGTTGGCGGACGAGTATCGTTAAAAGTAAAGCGCTCTGCCTACAATGTTTTACGTGAAACGGGGTTTGGTGTTAAGCCGGACCCCGTTGTCATGGACGTTGTGTCGTTGGGATGGAGTGGTTTTACGACTATCGAAGGCTATGCGTACAATGAATATAAGCGACGGCCATGCCAGATAAGGAGACCCGATGCCCTACCTGCTTTCTTGTGACATTCACACCCATACGATGTTCTCTGCGCATGCATATTCGACCATTGAGGAGAATGTGTACTGGGCGGCAGAGCGTGGTCTGCAGGTGCTCGGATCTGCCGACCATCTGAGCTCTATGGTTACGGCTTGCCCTAATGACCTGCGCAGTTATCAGTTCTTTATCAACCAGAATATCTGGCCGCGCATTTGGAGCGGCGTGCTGGTGCTGCGTGGTGCCGAGGCCGATATCGTTTCACTGGACGGAAGCCTGTTTGGCGAGGACACTCCTGTCACGCTCAATATCGCCGGCGATTCGTACGGCCGCCCGCATTCGCTGTTCGATTTGGTTACGCGCAATTTGGATTATTTGGTGGCAAGCGTGCATAATCCGCAGCTCGCTGAAGGCGCGACGCTGGCCCAGACGACCGAGATGTATATCAATGCCCTGGAGCACCCCAAGGTGTTCATGCTGGGCCACGCGGGTCGCGCCGGTGTTCCCTTTGATATCGATGAGGTGCTGCTGGCGGCCAAAGCCAAGCACAAGATCATTGAGATCAACAACCATAGTCTTGAGCACGGTGCCGACACTGAGCATTGGGCCGTATGCCGCAAGATTGCCGAGCGCTGCGCCGAGCTGGGCGTGGGTATTGGTGTGTCGACCGATGCCCACATTGGTATGGCCATTGGCAAGCTCGAGCACGCCCGCAAGTTGCTCGACGAGATTCACTTCCCGCTGGACCTGATCGTGACGCGCGACCGCGAGACGCTGCTGCGCGAGATGGCGGCAGCCGGCGTGTGTGACCTGCGCAAGGGGATGTAGCGAAGTTCATAAGCCAAGCGAAGGGGGCAGTCCAGACGGGCCGCCCCCTTTCTTGTGCCGGTGGATTAGCGGCGCTCGAGGACCGCGACGGTCTCGGTGTGGTCGGTATGAGGGAACATGTCGACCGGCGTGATCTTGAGCAGGCGATAGCCACCGTCGAGGAGCTGGTGCAGGTCGCGCTCTTGGGTGGCGGGATTGCAGCTGATATAGGTGATGCGGCGCGGCTTAAGTACGCAGGCCGCCTCAAGAAACTCGGGCGTGGAGCCGGCGCGCGGCGGGTCGATGGAAAGGACGTCGACGCGCTCGTTGTTATCGACGGCATCTAGGATGTAGTCGGTGGCGTCGTCGGCCATAAACCAAGCGCTGCGGGTGAGGCCGTTGAGCTCGGCATTGCGACGTGCGTCGGCAATGCCCGCTGGGTTGCGCTCCACGCCGAGCAGCATAATGCCGACGCCTCTGTCCTGGGCATCCTTCGCGGCGCATAGACCGATGGTGCCGCTGCCGCAGTAAGCGTCCATAAGAATGTCACCCTGCTGCAGGTCCATGCCGTCAATCGCGAGCTGATAGAGCAGCTCGGTCTGCTGCGGATTGGTCTGATAGAACGCGGTAGGGGAGATATCGAATTCGCAACCGAGCAGTTGGTCGCGCATACACTCGGCGCCACAGACGATACGAGTCTCCTCACCCAAGATGGCGTTACCGGGACGGCCGTTGATATTTTGGGCAACGGTGACGATATGCGGATCGAGCGCCGCGACGGCTTCAAAGAACTCCCGTGCATGCGGTAAGTCACGTTGGGCAGTCACGAGCGTAACCATAACCTGGTCGGTACGCCAACCGCAGCGGACGATGGCATAGCGAAGCAAACCAAGATGCTTGTCCTCATTAAAGGCGGGAATATGCAGCCGCTCAGCTTCGCGTGCGATGCCGTTGAGAATCTGACGGGCACCCGGCGCCTCGACAGGACACTCGGGTACGGCAACGATCTTGTGCGTGCCGCGCTCAAAGAAACCGCAACGGACAGTGCCCTCCCTACCGGGAGCAAAGGGAGTGGTAGCCTTATGACGAAAGCCACGTGGCGCAGGATATTTGCCCGGGTCGCCCAGGGTGACACCCATACCGCGAATAGGGTCAACGGCGATACCCCCACGCTCACAAAGCGAAGCAAAAAGCTCCTCCATAGCAGCTTGCTTAGCTGCCAACTGCTTTTTATAAGGACGATTGAGCGCCGTGCACCCACCGCAAGATTTCATGATCGAACAGGGAGACTTGGGGTCCGCAGCCTTGCGTGCAGACGAAACCGGATCATTATGCGGGCGCTTGGAGTGAGCCTGGGACGCCTTATCCCCGCTCCGACGAGAGCCGGGACGCTTGGCCTTAGCCTTGCCCTTGACCGACTTACCCTTCGCATCCTGAGACGACTTTGATTTCTTGGAAGATTTCTCCTCCTTCAACCCCTCAGCCGCCTCCACCAAAGCACGACGAGCCCTACGCTCCGCACGAGATTCTGCCATGAATTAACCCCACTAATTTATAAATTTAAAGCCACAAGCATTGTACCGTGCCAAGCCAACAGACGATATGCAAGCGGTTTATTGGTATCAGTGATAGGTACAACGATGATTGCCCGCTGGGCTCCGGGGCGGGGGTTAAGTTTATCGCGAGTTCCGCACGAACAGGAGGCCACTTAATGTGGCCTCCGTCGTGAGCAGGACTGTAGAGCGGGAAACTTAACCCCCGACCCGGAGCCCAGCGGGCAAACCCTCCCTTGTACTCCATCTCACTAAAGTGTATGATTCTGAACGTTACATGACTCACTTTACCTAACTAAAGTGCCATCAAGGGGGATACCATGAATACCGATATATCTCGTCGTCAGTTTGTTGGTCTAGCTGGTTCGCTTGCCACGGTGCTTGGCCTTGGTCTTGTCGGCTGCGGCGGTGGTGCCGGCAAGGGCTCCGTTGCCGGTTCTGCCGCAGCCAAGGACGTGAAGGGCGCGGCGGAGTCCAAGAAGCTCGTCGTGGGCTTTGACAAGTCCTATCCTCCGTATGGCTTTGTAGGCGCCGATGGCGAGGACACCG
>CABSMB010000101.1 GCA_902478705.1 uncultured Collinsella sp.
GGCAGCGTCAGATGTGTATAAGAGACAGCTATCGAGTAGTGTGACGGCGGGCATGGCGGCGGGCACCATCACCGCGGGCATGTTCGACGAGGAATACGACATCCACGACCGACATTCCTCGATCGGAGTGGTGGCCTGTTTCGTCGGCGCAGCGGCGGCGTGCTTGGTCGTCCCGAATCCTTTTGAGGGTCTCATTTGGAGTCAGGCGCTGCTGTCGCTTCAGCTGCCGATTACGGTCTTTGTGCTCATACGGCTCACCAGTTCGCCCCGTGTCATGGGCAAATACGCCAACTCGCGCCCGCTCAACGCGTTGCTCGTAGGGATCGGCGCCATCGTGACGATCCTCGATGTCGTGTTGCTGACAGGGATGTAATGGGACGGGGCACCTACCCAGACAAACGTCTCAATCTGTAACATCTAGACACGCTTTTGATGTCTAGATGTTACAGATCGAGATCTTCTGCCGGACGGTTTTGGTTTGTCTTGATCTGTAACAAGTGAGCCCAATTTCCACTTCCAGATGTTACAGATCGAGACATTTCTTCAGCTCCAACCTTTTGTCTCAATCTGTAACAGATAGACCCGTTTTGAGCCGTTAGATGTTACAGATTAAGACCAAAGGTCGGCCGGACTCACGACAGACAGGATCGGCCAACAGCAGCCGTGATCCCTTGGGGACGGAGGAAAAGGGCCCCGGCCGGGATATCCGACCGGGGTCCTTGGACAGAGCTATGTTCGGCTTTCGCCGTGTGCCTGCGAGTTACTCCTCGACGAGCTCAAACTGATCGGGGCCGACGCCGCACACCGGGCACACGTAATCCTCGGGCAGCTCGGGCGTATCGACCTCAACCTCGTAACCACAAACGACGCAAACGAACTTATACGTCTTCTTCTCCTCAGCCATGATGTTCTCCTCTCGAACGTGACTGCTGGTGTACTTGCTTATTAGTATATATTCTCAATAATATTATGCAAGTAGTTTTGCAGCATTTCTACCCTTGGTACGAAGACGCCTTGGGCGGCGTCTTGCCCTTCAGCACCTTGTGGTAGTAGTCATAGGTCAACGGAGTCTCGCCGCTCAGACGCTCGGCATCTTCGACCTCGCCAATAAAGAGCAGGTGCGTGCCCACGTCAACAGTGTCAATCAAACGGCAGCTAAACAAGGCCGCCGCGTGCTCGGGAACATAGGGCATGCCCAGTGCGGTCTCGCGCGTCTCGTACTTAGCAAATTTATCATAGTCGCTGCTGGTACGGAATCCAAAGTTGCCAATGTAGAGCATATCGGCCGTCTGATCGATCACGGTCAGCGCAAAGGCCTTGGCAGACGAGATAACACCAGACGTGACATTTTCCTTGTACACGGCAACCGAGATGCACGGCGGCGCGGACGTCACCTGCACCGCGGTGTTGATGACGCAGCCGGCACGCAGCCCGTCGGCCGCAGCACTCACCACATACAGGCCGCTCGGCATCGTAAAGAACGCAGTTTTGTCCATAACAACCACTCCCCTAACCCGGGTTGGAACCTCATGGATGTATGTACCCATAAAAAAGGCGACGCCCATACCGGACGCCGCCTTTGAGACATAGGTGTCAGAACGGTTAGGAAGGCGAGACGGTCGCAGTAGGCCACCTCCCAGCAAGCCACGCGCCTAGCGGTTACGCTCCTTAAGCGCGCGGTCAATCTCGCGCTGAACGTCGCGCTTGGCCATGTCTTCGCGCTTGTCGTAGAGCTTTTTGCCGCGGCCCAGGCCCAACAGCAGCTTTACGCGACCATCGGTATTAAAGTAGAGTTCCAACGGCACCAGCGCATAGCCGCGGTTGCGCAGTTTGCCGTCAAGAAAATCAATCTCCTTGCGATGCAGCAGCAGACGACGACGGCGATCGGGGTCACGGTTCCACACGCCACCATGACTATAAGGGTGAATATGCAGACCCACGAGCCAGCACTCGCCGCCACGAATCAGCGCAAAGGTGTCGGTGATCTGGCACGCGCGCTCGCGAATCGACTTGACCTCGGTGCCGCTCAGCTCAATGCCACATTCGAACGTCTCGTCGATAAAGTACTCGTGATGCGCCGAGCGATTCTTGGAAATGAGCTTGCGCTCGCGCTTACTGGGCATCGCCGGCCTCCTTGACGCCGTCGGCTCCCTTGTCGGCGCCTGCGCGCTTTGCCTTGCGCTCGGCGTTGAGCTCGGCATCGCTCTCGCGCACCAGCTTAATGATCGCCGCACATGCCTCCTCGCCCACAAGGTCGCGGGCACGGACCGTCAGGCGCGTCGCCTCCTGCTTGTCGCCGTCGCCTGCAGCATCGGTCGCACACATGATCAGGCAGATGGCAATCTCGGCCGAAGGCGAGGTCGGCACGCCTTGCAGGCTCAGCTCGCCCATCACGTGGTCGTCGCTCTCATCGGCGGCATCCGGATAGGCAGTATGGATCTTGTTGAGCAGGCGCGTCGTATGCGCGTCGCCAGGGGCCAAGCGCAGCGCCAGACGCGCGCAGCCCACGGCCGCCGACACGTTCTCGGTCTCGGGCTCAAGGAAATACTGGCCCAAGTTGGCGTAGGCGCGGGCGGCACACTTGCCGTCGCTCGCACGCTCTAGCACCGAAAACGAAAGCGATGCCCACTCCTGCTTGTCCTCGAGCGCACGGAACAGCTCGGCCAGATCCAGGCGGTAGTTGCAGTTCATGGGGTCCCAGCGCACGGCCTGCATCAAGGCGTTGCGAGCACTCACATAATCCTGCTGGCGAATGTAGGCATACGCCATGTCGGAATACAGGCGATCAAAGGGCACCTCGACCTGCACCAGCTCGCGCGGATCCTTTTCCACGCGGCGGTAGGCCAGACGCTCAAACTTGCTATCGAAGCTAAAGTACTGGCGGTTCTCCTCCGTCTTGCACTCGGCATCGATATACTCCTCGGCGAGCTCAACCAGACGCTCCAACAGCGGCGTCGCCGTGGCCAGGTCGCCCTGCGCCAGATAGTTCTCGGCATACGTGATGTCTTGCAAACTGATGGGCAGATCCATGGCTACTCCTCGATCTGAGCGAAACACGGCAGACGCCGCATATACGGTCAATACACAAAACCCGGGTCTCTTGCGAGCCCCGGGCGTTCATTTTGTGGTAGCCCGTACCAGATTCGAACTGGTGATCTCCGCCTTGAGAGGGCGGCGTCCTAAACCGCTAGACGAACGGGCCATATGTAGCAAATGCAATGGCTGGGATGGAGGGAGTCGAACCCCCATTGACGGAACCAGAATCCGCTGTCCTGCCATTAGACGACATCCCAATGACTGCATCGCTGCGCTCGGCTGTGCCTTTGCGCAAGAAAGAAATATACGGGAAGTTCTACGGTGGCGCAAGCCTCATTTTTAACTTTTTTGAAAATCGGCCAATTTGCTCCGACCCATGAAGGACCTGTGAAGCCAAACCGCATGCAAGGGGCAAAATGCCGCAAGCGCACCGTAATTACCGTTGGCAGATTGCTGCATTCTGGTCGCCGTCAATAGTGACACAATCAGGATGCCAATTATCGCGTAGATATCGAGGCACCATGGACGAAGAGCTTGATTACCTATGGGAGACCCTGGGCCTCGAGATCACTGCCGACCTTTGGCCCGAATGGGACAAAATTCACCCCACGTTACGCCCCGCCATTACTGTGGTGCAGGCAAAATACCGCCGTGCATCCTTTTTGATCATGCGGATGTCATGGCACGCGGGACTCCCCGACCTTAAGCGAATCCAGGCAAGCCTCGTCGAGTTGTCCGGTATGCCGACCGTCATATCCGAGGCGCACCTGGAGCAGCGCCAGCGCGAGCGACTGCAACAGCAGCGGATTCCCTTTATCTGCCCCGGCGTTCAGGCATATCTGCCCTTTATGGACGAGGAGTACTGGAGCGGCAAGCCCAACAAACACGTAAAGGTCTACGATCCGCATAAGTGGGCACAGTTCGAGGACTGACCGGAGCGAACCCGCCGACGGAAAGCGCATCCCGGAATCTGCACTCAGAACGGGATGCACTTTCCGCAGTTGCTACAGCAGCGCCTCGGCCCAGGCCGCTTCCCTAAAGCCAGGAATCGCAAAATCATCGCCCACCAGCAGTGGGCGCTTGACCAGCATGCCGTCGGTCGCCAGCAGCTCATAGCATTCCTGATCCGTCATCCCCGCGTCCAGGCGCGCCTTCAAACCAAGCTCTCGATACTTCATGCCCGACGAATTAAAGAAGCGGCGCACCGGCAGCCCCGAACGCGCAATCCAGGTCGCAAGTTCCTCAGCCGAAGGATTGTCTGTAACAATATCGCGATCGACATACTCAACCCCATGCTCGTCCAACCAGGCCTTGGCCTTTTTACACGTCGAGCATTTGGGATATTCAACAAACAGTACGGTCATGAGAATCCTCCAAATATAGATCGGCCAATGCGAGCACGCGACAAACGTGGTGCATTCGCGCAATGAGGCAATTGTAGTCCATGCGCCACACGCTAAACGAACCGCACCCCAAAGCCTCGCTTAACGAACGGCAGCAACTCCATCGCCTCGGGCGCAATATGGCCTACAACGTTCATGCGCTCGTCCCCGAGAAGGTCGACTCGTGCAATCTCAAGCTCGCCTTCGTAGCGCCCATAGCCGCTATTGCTCACAGCGATCGACCCCGTCTTTCGCGGCAGGCCGGCACCGGTATCCGTCGGCACGGAATCCGGCTTAAGCGACGTAAGCGACTCCTGAGACCTAAAAATAAGGGCGCTCGAGTCAGGTCGATCGTGATGGACTTGCCCCAACAAATAGGAGTATCCGGGGTCGAGCTGGCACGGCATGTCAACATACCCCGCGGAAATCTGGGCAAACTGCGCCCAACCCGCTTCGGAAAGATCGGGGTCGCCGACCAAAACAATGTCGCAATCGGCGCCATGTGCAAGCTCAAGCATATTGAGAGCAACCTTTGACGCGCGACCGCGCTGCGCCTCGACCGTCGGCAGTCCCTCGAAAACCGGCCCGCGAACGTTAGCATCACCCGGCACAAAAGCCATGATTTCGAATCCAAGCGCCGCAAGACGAAGATTCGTCCGAGCAACATCTTCAAGAGCTAAACCGGTATAAGGCTTGGGGTAAAAATTGTGGCACGCGGCGAAACGAGTCACATCGGCACCGGCCTCACGCCACGATGCGATTTCATCAGAACTCACCGTCGATGCATTGACCACAATGCGAAATACACCGGACAGCTCCGCGACCCGCTGGGCACTAAAGCCATAATCCAAGCGCAGGTACTCCAGTCCCAGATCACGCAAGTCCTCCATGCGCTCAAGGCCCAGCAAATCGCATGTGCGCGGCCCCACATCGGCAATGAGCGCAATACCGCGGGCGGAAAGCAGCAACAGCACCTGACGAACCTTATCGGCATGCGCCGCTCCCCCATCCTCGGGAATATGCAGCGAGGTGAACGCGTAGCGCGCACCCGCCGCGGCACCATGTTCAATCGTCCGCTCGATATCCTGCAGGGGACTGGAAAGATAGACAGAAATACCCGTTCTCACGCTTCGATTCTCCTTTAAAAAAGGCCGGCAGAGCAGTTAGCCCCGCCGGCACAACCATAGCATCAAGAGATCTGCGGCACGTCATGACGCTCGAATGACATAGCGCGCAGCATCAGGCTACTCGCCAAAGAACTCGTTGATCTTCTGCTCGTCGACGCCGAAGAACCACGTCAGGACAAAGCCGGCGGCATAGGCAAGCAG
>CABSMB010000102.1 GCA_902478705.1 uncultured Collinsella sp.
TCCTTCAGGTCCTCGGCCGAATCGCCAAGCGTCGAGGACAGGTTGGCGATAAAGTTGCTCACCTGGTCGGTGCTCATATAGTCAAGCAGGCTGGACACGGTCTTAAGGCCGATGGTCGTAATGGTCTTGGTAAAGGTCTCGTTGACCTGGCTCTGGACCGCGCTCGAACCCTTTTCGGTCACGATCTGGGCGATGGCGTTGGCCTTTTGGTTCTCGTAGAACTCGATGTCGGCATGCTTCACGTCGGTCGAAAAGAGCGTCATCATGTCGGCGCTAAACGTTTTGGGGATAACGACGGCAGCGTAGTATGCGCCCGACTTGACGCCCTCGATCGCCTTATCGCGGTCGTTGAGGACAACCCAATCGAAGTTCTCGTTGCCGCGCAGGGTGGCGGTCACGTTTTCGCCCACGTTGATCTCGACAGGAATCAGGTCGCTCTCGTAACCTTCGTCAGTGTTGACCACCGCGATCTTAAGGTTGCCGGTATTGCCGTAGGGATCCCAGCTTCCGGCGATGTTAAACCATGCGTACAGGCACGGCACAATGATCAGGCCCATGACAACAATCAGGCCAATCACGGAGTGAGACACGTTTTGGACATCGCGCTTAAACAAGTGCAGGATGTTTTTCATTTATGCCTCACCTCCTTTGGAGTGCTTGCCAAGCGGGGTGGTGCCCCCGTCGCTTCCGCTTACGTTGTCAGTGCCGTCGACATCTTGAGCCTTGCGATGCGTACCGATATGCGGCAGACGACTCGTAGGCTGTTCGCCATCCTTGGCCCCCCGCTCGCTGGCGTTGAGGCCAAACATGCGACGGGCGGCGGGGATGGCAGACGTGTGCTCGCGCATCTCGCGGCGCAGGTCCTCGTCCGAAAGCGCCGAGATACGCATCTGGGTATTGAGGCTCGCACGGATGTACTCGATGTTGATGAGCCAGCCGCAGATGGCGATAACCGAAATGATCCAGATGACGAGCAGGATGATCTTGCCGTTATTGTCGATATCGAGCACCGTCGACAGCACAAAGAGCAGGACCTGCACGCCCACCACGGCGGCGAAACCGCCCTTGATGTAGTACGGGTAGCGATGCTCAAACGCCACGGCGTGATCGAGCAGCTCGCGACGGTACGAATCGGAATCGAGCATGACGCGCATGGCCGTGCGCAGCGAATAGCGCTGGCGCGGCAGGTCGTTGGACTCGCAGATCATGAGGCCCGTTGTGGAAAGCTGCTTGTCAAAGAGCAGGTTGAGGTTGAGCAGCAGCGGACGCAGCTGCAGACCGATAAAGAGCGCGATGACAAGGAAAACGCCCAAGATGCACAGGTTGAACAGGTAGTTGAACGAGTACATGCCGCCGACGGTCTCGCGCAGCAGGTTGATGCCGTAGGTAAAGGGCAGCAGCGGATGCAGCCACTGGAAGAAGCCGGGCATCATCTCGATGGGATACATGCCCGACGAACCGGGGATCTGCACAATGACGAGGATGACGCCAATGGCTTTGCCGATATGCTTAAAGGTAGTAGACAGCGCATAGATGATGTTGACGTAGGCGAACGAGATGGCGATGCCGCCCAGCACAAAGAGCAGCGGATTGACGCACTGCACACCAATGACCAGGTCGCCCACCGTAACGATGATGGCCTGGAAAGCGCCCAGAATCACCAGCAGCAGCCAGCGGCCAAAGTAGCCCTGGCGCGCCGTAAAGCTGCCGATGCCCTCGCGATCGACCTCAAGTTTGTAGATGGCAATGAGCACGTAGCCGCCCACCCACAGCGCCAGGTTGGTGTAGAAGGGCGCGATGCCCGAGCCAAAGCTCTTGACCGGATAGATCGACTTAGACGTCAGCTCTACCGGGGATGCCATGAAATCGGCCACGTCATCGACGTCGACGTCCATCAGGTCGGCCAGCTCGCCCATAGACTCAGAGGTCTGCAGCGCCGCGATGTCGTTGGCGGCGGTCGCGAGCTTGTCCTGAACCTTGGCAAGGGAGGCGTCGGTCTGGGACAGCGTGGTCTTTGCCTGCTTGAGCGTGGCATCGAGCTGCGCCAGCGTGCCGCGCGCGCTTGCAATCGTGGGGGTCATGCCCGACACGATACCGGTCAAATCGCCCGAAACGGCGGCAAAGGAATCAAGCGCGCTCGAAGCCTTCGGCAGTGCGTTCTGTCCCAGATCGGTTTGAGCCTGACCGAGGTTGGTCGTGCCAGTCTGAATCGCCGCGTTGAGCGCGTCGCTCGCGTTCGAGATTGCCGTAGCGTCGTTTGCCATGGCGCTCGACTGTGCGGAAAGGCCATCCTTGATGCTCTGCAGCTTCTGGTTTTGCTCGCGAAGCGAATTGATGGTCGAAGCGATGAGGGCGTCAACGTCCTTCGACCCCGTCGACGTATCGTTGGCGAGAATCTGCAGGCGCTCGATGACGGCGTTGTTATGGTCGATCGTCGCCTGAAGGGATTCGAGCGAATTGTCGATACGAGTGGTCGTGGACGTAACCGTACCGGTGAGTTTGCCAATCGCTGCGTTCGCAGAAGCCGATGTCTTGCTCAGCGCGATGCTGCCCTCCGAGAGCGCCTTCGAGAGCGAGGTGATGGACTTGCCAGCCGTGGTGCGAGCTTCGCCCAGCAGGTCGTTGCCCTGGGAGATTGCCTGCGTCAGCGAAGGCGCCTGGCCCTGCAGACCCGCCAGCGCGGCATCGGCCGAAGCAATCGAGCTGCTCGTCTTGTCGATGGCGGTGTTCATATCGCCGATGGAATCACGTACCTCGCCCAGGGTATCAGACGCCTCGGACACCGATCCCGCCAGCGAATCCTGGGTCTGGGTTGCTTTGTCCTTGAGGTCGACACCGACATCCTTGGCAATGCCCGCGACGGTCTCGCCCACCGTGGAGACAAACTCCGCGTTGATCTGCTCCTCGATGGTGTTGGCGCCGGTGTCGGTAACCTTGGGCGCAATGGCGCTCTTCTTCTCGTTGACGTAATAGGTGAGCTTCGGCTGATGGTAATTGCCGTCGAGCATCGAGACGAGATTGTCGGAGAAGTTCTTGGGAATCACGATGGCGGCATAGTATTCGCCACTTTCGACGCCCTCTTTGGCATCTGCCGCCGAGTCGACGAAAGTCCAGCCAAGCTGGTCGTTCTCCTTGAGCTGGTCGACCACCTTATCGCCTGCGTTAAGCTCGCCCACCAGGTCGTTCTGAGTGCCCTGATCGTTGTTGGCGATGGCGATTTTGATGCCCTGGGTATTTCCGTACGGATCCCAGTTGGCCACGATGTTGTACCAGGCATACAACGAGGGAATGACGCACACGCCCAGAGTAACCACCAGGGCGACGGGGTTCACGAGCAATCGTTTGATGTCGCGTTTAAAGATCGCAAAGGAAACCTTTGCATCGGATAGTTTGCTGCCGAGACTCACGCTTGGACCATCCATCCTGTCGTTTAGCCGAATCATGCTATTAACAACCATTGTACGGAGGCACCTTAGCGTCTCGCGGCACAATGGTGCCGAGTTTTGCGGGTAGCAATATACTACGAAGATGAGTTAACGTACAGATGTACAGTATCTCAAATTCCCGCAGCTCACAAAACCACAACCCGCACAAATTAGCATCCCAACTAGTCATTGGGGACGTTCTTAAACGACTAGTCGTTGGGGACGTTCTTGTTTGACTAGTCGTTTAAGAACGTCCCCAACGACTACTCCGTACAAAAGCAAACGAGAGTGGAAAATCTCCCACTTCAAGCCCGCATTCGAGCCAAAAGTGGGAGATTGTCCACTCTCGTTCTAATTAGTTACGGTGCCGTATCCCCGAACTACATCAGATCGCAAACTGCTGCGGCGAAGGCTACGGGGTCCTCGGGGAGGATGCCCTCGACGAGCAGGGCCTGGTCGTAGAGCAGGCCGGAGTACTGCTTAATCTTATCGGCATCGCCGGCCTTCTGAGCAGCGACAAGCTTGTCAAAGACCGGGTGCTTGGCGTTGAGCTCGAGCACGCGCTGGCTCTTGGGCATACCGTCGGGCGCGCCCTCGGGACCCTTCTGGAGCACCTTCTCCATCTCGAGCGAAAGCGGGCCCTCGGTGGTGATGCAGGCAGGGGCGTCGGTCAGGCGCGCAGAGACGGCAACTTTCTCGACCTTATCGCCGAGTGCGTCCTTCATAGCGCTAAAGAGGTCCTCGTTCTCCTTGATGGCGTCCTCGGCCTCCTTCTTCTCGTCATCGGTTGCCAGGTCAAGATCGCCGGTCGCGACGTTCTTGAGCTCCAGATGACGATCCTCGACCTCGGGCTCGGCGCCATCGGCAACTGCCTTCTCGGCAGCCTCGCGAGCAGCGTCATCCTCGTAGACCTTGGGCATATCCGCCGCCACATACTCACGCATGGCCTGGAAGGTGAACTCGTCCACGTCCTGCGTCAGCAGCAGCACATCGTAGCCGCGATCGAGCACGCCCTTCACGACGGGCATCTTGGCCAGGCGCTCACGCGAGTCGCCGGCGGCATAGTAGATGGCCTTCTGGCCCTCGGGCATACCCTTGGCATACTCGGCCAGGGTAATCATCTTCTGTTCCTTGGCAGACCAGAACAGCAGCAGGTCGGCGAGCTCATCGGCCTTCATGCCATAGCTCGAGTAGATACCGTACTTAAGGCCGCGGCCAAAGTTCTCAAAGAATTTCTCGTAAGCCTCGCGATCGTTGTCGCGCATGTCCTCGAGGTCGGCGGTAATCTTCTTCTCGACACGCTTGGCGATAGCCTTGAGCTGACGGTTCTGCTGCAGCGTCTCACGCGAAATGTTGAGCGTCACATCGGCAGAGTCCACGACGCCGCGCACAAAGTTGTAGTAGTCGGGCAGCAGGTCGTCGCACTTCTCCATAATCAGCACGTTGGAGCTATAGAGCGACAGACCCTTCTCGTAATCCTTGCTGTACAGATCGAACGGGGCACGACCCGGCACAAACAGCAGCGCATCGTACTCAAGCGTACCCTCGGCATGGAAGCTGATGGTGCGCACGGGATCGTCAAAGTCGTGGAACGTGGACTTGTAGAACTCGTCGTAATCCTTCTGCTCAACGTCGGAGCTACGCTTCTTCCAGATCGGCGTCATGGAGTTGATGGTCTCGAGCTCCTGGTAGTCCTCGTATTCGGGCGTGTAATCGTCCGGCGCGTCCTCGGGCTTGGGCTTCTGGCGGCTCTTGCTCACCATCATCTGAATCGGGTAGCGCACATAGTTGCTGTACTGCTGAATCAGGCTCTTGAGGCCCCACTCGGTCAGGAAGCGGTCGTAGGTCTCGGCCTCGCCGTCGGCGTCGAGCTTCTCGTTCTCGCGCAGCGTCAGGATAACGTCGGTACCGTGCTCGGCACGCTCGCCATCCTCGATGGTATAGCCCTCAAGGCCGTCGGACTCCCAAACGTGGGCGGTATCCTCGCCATAAGCGCGGCTGACGACCTTCACATGGCTGGCGACCATAAAGGCGGAGTAGAAACCCACGCCAAACTGGCCGATGATGTCGACATCGGAACCCTGCTGCTCGGCGTTCTCGGTCTTAAACTCCTCGGAGCCGGAATGGGCGATGGTACCCAGGTTGCGCTCGAGCTCCTCGGCGGTCATGCCGATACCGTTATCCGAGATGGTGATGGTGCGGGCATCTTTATCGAAAGAGACACGAATGGCCAGGTCGCCCTGGTCGAGCTCTGTCTCTTATACACATCTGACGCTG
>CABSMB010000103.1 GCA_902478705.1 uncultured Collinsella sp.
GGTCACGCGCCCGCGCGAGATGGTGGGCACGGCGGCGCCGGCGGCAGCCTGCGCGGCGCCCGCCTCGAGCGAGCGAGCGTTGAGCGCGTCGGCCTTACGCTCGCGAATGGAAGCGTGGGCCTCCTGGCGTGCGGCACGGTCGGCGGAATCCGCCGCTGCCACGCGCACGCGGTCGCCGATGGCACCGGCATTCTCGGGCGCCGCGGTCAGCGATTCCTCAAAGGTAATGCCCTCGTCGCCAAAGGTGAGCTCCATCGACTCGCGCGCGCCGCGGTCGGGGATGGCAAACACGCAGGCATAGCGCTTGCCCACGACCTCCTGAATGCGCGTCATAAAACGGTTGTCCGAGCCTGCGATGGCCGGCTGCTCAATCTTGAGCTCGGCCGTCACCGCACCGCCGGCACGGATGAGGCTCACATAGTTCAGGCGCTGCTGAGCACCAAAATCGAGCTGCTGGGCACGTACATACAGGCCGTCCAGACGGTCGACCCCCGCCTCGCCGGCACGTGCCTCGATATCCTCGTAGGCGCGCAGGCAATCGTCGAACAGCGAGCGCGGCTCGGACAGCACCACGAGCGCCTTGCCGCTCACGTGCGACAGCGGACTCACGGTCTGGCCGTACATCACCGGCAAAAAGCGGTCGAGCTCGGGCGTGACGATGCGCGCATCCACCATCTCGAGCAGCGCCGCCAACTTGCTGTCGTCCTGGCTGGCGCGATAGAGCGCCACATGCATGTTGTGGACCGCCTCGTCGGTAAGTGCCAGCTCGCGACAGGGGAAGATCTCGATGCTGTCCTCGTTGCCGATGGTCTGGCCCGTTGAACTCACCATGCGGCGGATGCGGTCGATCTCGTCGCCGAAAAACTCAATGCGCACGGGCGCCTTTTCCTGTGCGGGAAACACCTCGACGGTGTCGCCGTGCACACGGAACAGGCCGGGCGCGTCGGCGGCGCCGGCATTGGTATAGCCCATGCCCACCAGACGCTGCGGCACCTCGTCAAAGGGAATCTCCTCGCCCACCGCAAAAGTAGTGGACTCCCAGTAGTGGCTCTCGACCGGCGGCACGCAGCGCAGCAGTGCGCGGGCCGAGGCGACCATGATGCAGTTGTCCCCGCGCACGATGCGCCCGAGCGCCTCGCAGCGCTGGGCCACCACGGCGTCGTCAGGTGCCTGCTCGCGCCAAGGGTAGTCCTTGCGCTCGGGAAAGCGGCACACGTGCGCCAGGCCCACATAGGCGGCCAGACTGCGTGCGGCGCGATCGGCCGCATCCTCGCCACTCACGATGTAGACCGTGGGGCGCGGACGACGCGCAAACTGGGCGGCCGCCATAAGCGTTCGGCCCGACTGAGACACGGCCAGCGTCACGTCCTCGCCAGAATCGAGCCCGGCCTCGACGGTCTGCAGTGCCTCGGCAGTGTAGAGCTGCGCGGCTATACGGTGAATGAGCATGCTGTTCCTCCGGCATCGCAACGCCAAAAGCCCGCCGAGGCAAGCTCGGCGGGTCGTTCGTCAAATTCGTTGCCTGTCATGGTAGCGCATGAAGAGGACTCCAGCTCAGGCGTACGCCCAGCCCCGCAACAAAAACGCCAGATAGAACCGGACTCACCGGCTTCGCCAAAATCTCCCCGTCACGTCGAACGCCGCAACCACGGAAGGTGCCCCAGGAAACGGCTATTCCTCAAAAAAGCTCGCAACGTTCAAGCGGCTCGTCCACTCGCCTATGGTGTTGGCAAAGCCGACGCGTGTGTACACGCCCGCAAAACGGCCGCGATACAGGTACAGGCCTTCCATATTAGATGCGGGTGCAAAACCAAGATCATCCACGAGTCCTTTGGGCGCCTCTCCTCGATGCGGCCCATCGACCAGCGTTCCGCGCAAGCAGGGAGTCTGATACTGCTGAGCATACTCCTGTACAATCGCCCCAGCGGCAGCAGCGCGAGCAAGCACCTGGGACCATTCCCGTTCCGTGGCATCCAAGCCGGCAACAACGCCAACCGCGTTGTAGCCGCCGCACGGCTTGACAATCCATCGGTCCTTTTCGGCAAATCTCGACAACTGGGTGCTTTCGTCCAAAATCTCGGTATAGGGCACATGCTCCCGGACAAACGACTGCTCCTCCGGGCTCAACAAGGACTGCCCGGCCCGAGACCACAAAAACGCAAATACGGTCTTAGTCGCACACGGCCACGTTCTAAATCCCCCGACGATGCATGCGAGCCCTTCTTGGGCAGCCTCAATTAAAGCCGAGCGTCCGTCGCACGACTTATCCCATAACTCGCCGGTCACCGCGCGCCGCCAAACGCAATCAATAGGACCGACGGTATCGCACAGCCGCCTAGCACCGCTCTCGTCTTCGTCAATCCGCAGATCGCGCACATCCGCAAAGCGTGCGACTACACCCCGCCGCCTCATAAGGTCGACAAAATGAGCCGCATCTTCCAAGTCGATGCTTTCCGAATAGTCGACGATTGCCACCGAAGCGGGATACATCTTTGATTGCGGTGCATAAAACCCCTCGTCAACGTGGGCCCCGTCGTCCGATCGCGCACTATCCTCGGTGCGGCGAGGATGGGCCAGTTCCCACTCTGCATAGGTCTCAAACAATGCATCTATCCAGCTACCGCACAAATCGTACTGCCGAAAGCCGGGATGGTCTGATGCAAATTCCTCAAAGGAAGGCGTCATTCGCACTGCTTGACAGACCGCATCGGTCACTACCATTCCGGCACTGCCGTCGGTATTGAGCTCGCAAAACGTATACGAACCGGCATCTTCGTCAAGAAAGATATCGACACGCGCAAGAGGAATCTGGCAATCATAGCCGGCATCCATAGCGCACAGGTCAGCAAAAGCCGGATCCATGCGAAACCACGCGCGCACGGAGGCATCGGAACAAAACGCCCGCGTCACCTTGTCCATAATGCCGTACATGCGCTCGGACGCCTCCTTAAGAAGCGCCGTCATATCCTTGTCGAATATCTTTGGCGTTAAAGCCCAGGGCGCAGGATCTCCGTGGTAGAGCGCATGGGTTTGAGACAAGTATTCGTCGCCTTTGCGACGACCAGGTAGGTCACCTTCGCGCGTGCGCACGATGCGTTCAAAATAATCTTCGAGCTCTCGCGTCTTCAATGTTGCCACGTTGTCCTCCATTGCTTGATTTTTTTGCTCATGCTACGCCAGCGCGCCACGACTTCGGCGCGCTTGAATAGGCTTCTAAATTAGCAACACATTTTTGCATGAGGCGGCAGAAGGCGACATATACTCCTGCTCAAGCGCATGCCCAGCCCCGCAACAAAAACGCCAGACGGGCAAGCCGCCTGGCGCTATCAGAGTGAGCTATACGCCGAGTCTAGTCGTAGACGCCCATTTTAAGCAGCATGAAGGTCGGGGTACCGTCACCCTGCGCGACGCGGACCGTGCAAGTCTCGGTACGGCCCCTGGATGCGTCCGCTTGAATTGCGGCGATGAACTGGTTCTTTGGCAGGCCGTAGGTGCCCTCGGGGATGTCGGAAGGAAGTAACATGCCGCCAGCACTGTAGACCTCATAGGTGAGCTCGTAGATGTTGTCGCCAAGGTCAGTCGCGCCCGTAACGATGGCACACGGTGGGTTGTAATTTCCCTGGCCATATTCCTGTTTCAGATACAAGTACCCACCATGCGCTTCGGCCGAATCAGGAATCGCCTGCCCCTCCGGCGTTCTGTCATAAGTCATATCGGCATCGGAAAGCGTCAGACCCGTCAAGCGGTTGAGTTCCCTATTGATCACATCAGTCGCCACACGCTGGCTATTACCGTTGTCATAGTCGCCTTTCTCGATTCGATACGGCGCGTTGTCAATAAAATGGCACCAGATAAACTTGACCAGCTTGTATTTCTCGTCATCAGAAAGTCCGTCAGTCGAATCGAAGCCGCCCGCCTGATACCAGTCCCGATCGAAGTGCTCCTCCGTAAAGTTCGATAGGAACAGGTTCGCCGCGGCATAGGTTGCCTGGTCATTGAGGTCGACCTTTACGCTGCTGCCCGTCTGCTCGGGCTCTTCCGGCTCTTCTTGCTCTTCAGCAGGCTTTTCCTTGGCGCTTCCCTTGTCCTTGTGCTCGGCCGAACCCTCGTCGGACCCAAGTACCGTTATTTGCGATGAATTGCCCTGCCCAAGCGGACCCAGCACGCCGGTCAGTGCCAGCGCGGCACCGCCGGCAACGAGCACGCCCGCCACGCACATGCCGACAATCACCGCGCGCTTATGCGATTTCTTTTGTACGGCACCCTGCACGGGAGGCATCCCTGCCGCCGGCATCGGTGCGGGCTCAGCAGGCGCGGCCGCCGGAGAGACAGCGCCCATGCGTGCCCCGCAGTTCGTGCAAAAATCGGTTCCGTCGGGCATCTCGGAGCCACACTTGGTGCAAAACATATTCGGGCATCCCCTTACAACAAACGGCATCTGTCGCCATCATATTGAGCCCTCGCAGCCCAAATGTGTTGCGCAACATTGATCGCCGTCTTCGAGTGCCGGCAAAACGTGCCGGGCCCTATCCCGTCACACGCACGCTGGGGCAAAGGTCTGCCAGCGGGCACTCGTCGCACTTGGGCTTACGGGCATCGCAAATCTCGCGGCCAAAGGTGATCCACTGGTGATTGACCGACTCCCAATACTCGTGCGGCAAGATCTTGAGCAGATCTTGCTCGGTCTTGAGCGGCTCTTTGGCGTGCGTCTTGGGACTCAGCATCAGGCGGTGCGCGATGCGGTTGACGTGCGTATCCACCGCG
The DNA here is from genome assembly GCA_902478705.1 of uncultured Collinsella sp. Classification (GTDB taxonomy): domain Bacteria; phylum Actinomycetota; class Coriobacteriia; order Coriobacteriales; family Coriobacteriaceae; genus Collinsella. The sequence goes on from CABSMB010000103.1 coordinate 4,765, forward strand.
ATGCCTTCCACGATGCCGTACCCCACGTTGAGCACGATGTTCGCTGTTTTGCGCCCCACGCCCGGCAGCTTGACGAGCTCCTTCATGTCGGCCGGCACCTCGCCGCCGTAGTCGGCAACAATCATCCGCGCGGCCTCCACGGCATGCTTGGCCTTACTCTTATAAAAGCCGAGTGACTTAATGGTGTCCGCCACGTCGGTCACACTTGCCCCGGCCATGGCCTCGGGCGTGGGCCACTGGGCAAACAGCTTCGGCGTCACCTTGTTGACCTGCGCGTCGGTCGTCTGAGCCGAGAGCAGCACCGCGATGAGCAGCCTAAAGGGATTCTCGTGGTCCAAGAAGCACTCGACCGGGCCATAGCGACGGTTAAGGCGCTCGCACACCTCGATGGCGCGTTCGCGTTTGGCGGCATTGGTCTCGCGTGGCATAACGACTCCTCGGCTCGGCAGAAACAAAACTTCACGGAAACGATTGTCCCACGTACGGGGGCTTTAAGCCTCCAAAAATGCGCCAGTCTGGCGACCCCACAGGCTTGCATACTCGCCGCCCGCCTCGACAAGCTGCGCATGCGTACCGTCCTCGACAATCTCGCCGTCCGCCAGCACCACGATGCGGTCGAGCGCCGCCACGGTGGACAGGCGATGCGCCACCACAATGGAGGTGCGGCCGCGCATCAGGTTCTCGAGCGCCTCCTGCACCAGCGCCTCGGACTCGCTATCCAGGGCAGACGTCGCCTCGTCGAGCACCAGAATCGGCGCGTCGGTGAGGATGGCGCGGGCGATAGCCACGCGCTGACGCTGGCCGCCCGAAAGCTTGACGCCGCGCTCGCCCACCATGGTGTCAAAGCCACGGGGCAGGCGGTCGATAAACTCCAGGGCATTGGCCAGGCGCGCGGCCTCGCGAATCTGCTCATCAGTGGCG
>CABSMB010000104.1 GCA_902478705.1 uncultured Collinsella sp.
CACCCAGGTCGAGGTTGCGGCGGACGATCCGGCCTTTGCCGACCCGGTCAAGCCGATCGGTCCGTGGATGAGTGAGGCCGAGGCCAAGGAGCTGGAGGCCGACCGCGGCTACCAGTTCATCCACGACGAGAAGCAGGGCTTCCGTCGCGTGGTTGCCTCGCCCAAGCCCGTGAACATCGTCGAGCTCGACACCATTAAGTCGCTCGTCGAGTCCAGCCATGTGGTGATCTCCTGCGGCGGTGGCGGCATTCCCGTCACCAAGGCCCAGGGCAACCACCTTAAGGGCGCTGCCGCCGTCATCGATAAGGACTTTGCGGCCGAGAAGCTCGCCGAGCAGCTCGACGCCGATGCCCTGATTATCCTGACGGCCGTGGAGAAGGTTGCCATTGGCTTTGGTACCGACCACGAGCAGTGGCTCGACACGCTGACCGCGGCTGACGTAAAGCGTCTGTCCGAGGCCAACGAGTTCGGCCGCGGCTCCATGCTGCCCAAGGTCCAGGCCGCCTCGACGTTTGCCGAGAGCAAGCCGGGCCGCACGGCGCTCATCACGCTGCTCGAGAAGGCGCGTGACGGTCTTGCCGGCAAGACCGGTACCACGTTTACCGGCGACGCTGAGTAGGCATATCTGCACCATTGAGGAGGGTGCCCTGCGCCGCGGGGTGCCCTCCTTTGTGCTATGGAGAGCCAAGGGGCGTTCGCTGTAAAACGAGCGCGTGCCTGTTCCGACGGAGTGCGAGCTTGCTATGGTGGGTATAGCAACTATGGTGTCCAAGGTAGCCAGGGGAGGTTTGCGGAGATGAAACTCGGTTGCGTCATTATGGCCTCGGGCGAGGGCAAGCGGTTTGGCTCCAACAAGATGCTTGCCGATATCTATGGCGAGCCGCTGATTGCCCGGACTATCGATTCGGCTCCCCGGGGCTTTGACGTTGTGGTTTCGACGCGTTGGCCCGAGGTCGCCCAGATTTGCGAGGACAAGCATTGCCCGTGCGTGCTGCACGATGGCGAGCTGCGCAGCGAAAGCGTCCGTGCGGGCCTTTCGTGGGGAGTCGAGCGCAACTGGAAAGGTTGCCTCTTTTTGCCGGGCGACCAGCCGCTTGTGAGCGCGGATTCTTTTGAGGCTATGGTTCGTGCATTTGACGAGCGTGGCCGCAAGCATCCGGTGCGTCTTGCGTGCAACGGTGAGCCTTCGAGCCCGGTGCTCTTTCCGGCGGAACTGTTCGATGCACTTATGTGTCTTGAGGGCAAGGACGGCGGCGGTTCGATCCTCAAAGGTCGCGTCGACGTTGCGCTGGTCGAGGCGCGTGCGTACGAGTTGTGGGATGTCGATACCGCCAAGGGACAGCGGCGCATAACGGAGCATATCGCCGCCTGCTCGTATTTTGATCACGTGGCAAACTGCATCAATCAATAAGGAGCAATTATGATCATCATCAAAAACGGCGCGCTCGTGACGCCCCAGGGGCTTCGCCGCGCCGATCTTGCCATGGAGGGCGATAAGATCGTGCGGATCGCCGCGGCGATTGAGCCGGCCGAGGGCGATACCGTCCAGGACGCCACCGACTGTTGGGTGTTCCCCGGCTTTATCGACGGCCACACGCACATGCAGTGCTGGACTGGCATGGATTGGACGGCCGATAGCTTTGAGACCGGTACGCGTGCGGCTGCCTGCGGCGGTACGACGACCATCGTGGACTACGCGACGGCCGATCGCGGCGTGACCATGCCCGATGCCCTTGCCGAGTGGCACCGGCGTGCCGATGGAACCTGCACGGCTAACAACGCTTTTCATATGGCACTCGCCGAGTGGAACGAGCGCAATCGCGCCGATCTTTCGGCCATGCGCGAGGCGGGCGTGTCGTCGTTTAAGACCTACTTTGCCTACGATCATCTGCGCCTGGACGATGCCGAGACGCTCGAGGTGCTGGAGGAGCTCAAGCGTATTGGCGGCATACTGTGCGTGCATTGCGAGAACGGTACGCTGGTGAATGAGCTGCAGAAGCGCGTGTACGAGCAGGGGATTCATGGACCCGAGGGCCATGCACTCAGCCGTCCGGATGTGTGCGAGGCCGAGGCCGTGAGCCGTCTGCTATATCTGGCGCACCTGGCCGGTGACGCACCGGTCAACGTGGTGCACCTTTCGACCAAGCTGGGGCTTGAGGCTATCCGTGCCGCCAAGGCGCGCGGGCAGAAGAACATCTATGTCGAGACCTGCCCTCAGTATCTGATGCTCGACGACACCTGCTATCTGGAGCAGGGAGAGGACGGCTTTGCGGGTGCCAAGTATGTGATGAGTCCGCCGCTGCGCCATGCTGGCGACCGTGCGGCTCTGCGCGAGGCGCTTGTGTCCGGCGAGATCGATACGATTGCGACCGACCACTGCAGCTTTAACCTGCACGGGCAAAAGGACCGCGGGCGTGACGACTTCCGCGCGATTCCCAACGGCGGGCCCGGTGTGGAGCATCGCCCCGTTGCGATCGCTACGAGCTTTGAGGGACAGCTGGGTCCTGAGGATCTGTGCCGCTTGATGAGCGAGAACCCGGCGCGCGTCTTTGGCATGTATCCGCGCAAGGGCTGTCTTGCCGAGGGCTCCGATGCCGACGTGTGCGTGTGGGATCCCAAGGCGCGTTGGACAATTAGTGCCGCGACGCAGCATCAGGCTGTGGACTACACGCCACTCGAGGGCTTTGAGGCACACGGCCGCGCCAAGGCCGTGTTTGTGAACGGCGTGCTGGCCGCGCGCGACGGCGAGCCCACCGGGGCCCAGCCCGGCCGCTACGTCCCCCGCTAGCAGAAAGGGCGCCGGGGTAGCTAATTTGGGACGGGGCTCTTTTAGCTACCCCTGGAGGCTGGTGGCGACGATGGGGCGGTCGAGAGCTGTCTCGAAGCAGTCGGCCATCGTGGGGTCGCTGAGCGTGTCGACTTGGTTGAGCATGACGCGTGCGGCGCAGAGTCCTAGCGCCTGCGTCTCGGCATTGAGCACCTGGGCGACGTGCTCTGGGGTGGCAGCGTCGGTGAGCTCGCAGCCGCAGTGCTCGCAGAAGATCTCGGGGCGGTGGACAACCTCGGCGACGGGCTTGCCCAGCCCCGAGGCGCCGACGACCCAGACAACGTTTGCCGTGGCGGCGGGAATTGCCGGCTCCCAGGCGGCATGCGCCTTGAGCGGGAGTCGCTTGCTGCCATCTGCCTCGGCCAACACATAGTCAAAGCGCTGTGCCAGCTGGTCGAGCGGCTCGGCGGGGGCGGAGAGCTTGCCTGTCTCCGGGTCAAAAACACCTGCCTGACAGATGCTTCCGCGGACAAGTCCCGCGCATGCCTCGCAGGTGCAGCCGGGGGCATGTGCGGCGCCCGGCTTCCAAGGTGCGGCGTCCAGGCGACGGCTCGACCCGTCCCATGGCACGCCGGCGACGGGAAACATATGCGTGGTGGTGCAGAGGAGCACGCGGCCGCCAGCGCGCATGAGCTCGAGACCCATCGTCTTGAGCAAGGTCGACTTGCCTCCGCTGCCGATAATCGCGGTAATGCCCGGCTCGATCCTGAGCGCCGAGGCAAGATTGCCGCTAACCGTTTCCATCTGTTCACCGCCGTATAATACTGTGATAATAAATAATCATCAGAGTAGCGGTCGAACCGCTTTTGCTCTGATCAAACCGTAGCACAGGGAGGTGCCCCGGGAATGCTCGTTTATGTTCGCGGCGCTGGCGATATCGCCACGGGCGTCGCCGCTCGCTTGGTGCGCTCCGGCGTGTCGGTCGTTATGGCCGATATCGCGGTCCCCACGTGCATCCGCCGCACAATCAGTTTTTGCGAGGCCATTCGCCTGGGCGAGGTCGAGGTCGAAGGCATTCACGCTCGCTTGGCACAGACGCCGGCTGAGGCGCTCGAGATTACCCAAGCGGGAGACGTCGCCGTTGTGGTGGACCCCCAGGCCAAGATGCTCGGCGAGCTGAAACCCTCTGCCGTGGTCGACGCGATTCTGGCCAAGCGCAACTTGGGCACCACGCGCGACATGGCGCCTGCCGTTATCGCCGTGGGGCCGGGCTTTACCGCGCCGGTTGACTGCGACGCCGTGGTCGAGACCATGCGCGGGCATTTTCTCGGCCGTGTCATTACCCAACGTTCGCCCCAGCCCAACACGGGCGTGCCGGGCATTATCGCTGGCTATGGCAAGGAGCGTGTTATCCACAGCCCCGCTGCCGGTGTGTTTCGGTCCGACCGCGCAATCGGCGACATCGTGAGCGCCGGAGACGTGATTGGCTATGCGGGCGATACGCCCATGTGCACGCAGATCGATGGCTGTCTGCGCGGGCTTTTGGCGAATGGCGTGCAGGTGACTGAGGGCTTTAAATGTGCCGACGTCGACCCGCGCGGCGATGCCAGCTATATCAACTATATTTCGGACAAGGCGACGTCGGTCGGCGGCGGCGTGCTCGAGGCGCTCGCCATGCTCACCGACGTTTTTAGGGGATAGGAAGCGACGATGGAAAAGCTCGATGTGGTGAATGCTGCGCTTGGCGCACTGAAGGCAGGTAAGACGTGCGAGCTGGTGGTCGTGGCCGGCACGGCAGGGTCGTCGCCGCGCGGCGTGGGCGCCTGGATGGCCGTCTTTGCCGATGACAGCCAAGCGGGCACCATCGGCGGCGGCAAGATTGAGCTCTTTGCGCTGGATGAGGCGCGCGAGCTCCTGAGCGCGGGACAGTCGCGTCTGGTCCGCTACACCATGGGCGGCGAGAACTCCGATACCGGCATGATCTGCGGCGGTGCCATCTGCCTGTGCTACCTGCATTTGGATGCGACTCGGGCACCGTTGTTCCAGGAAATAGCCGACGTCTTGGCCTATCGGCGCATCGGCGACTTCGTCATCGACTTTGAGCCGTTTATCGCGAGCGCGCTCGAGGGCGATGTGGCCGAGTACCATGGCGAGGAATCGCGCCGCACCATTGCGGGCTGCCCCGGGCTTTCGCTGGTGGAGGAGGGGAGTAAGGTCACCTACGCCAACGCCGCCTCCGAGATTCCCCCGGCACACATCGAGACGCTCTGCCCCGAGGGCCTGACCTACATCTTTGGCTGCGGACACGTGGGCGCTGCGACGGCGCGGGTACTCACGGCGGCGGGCTTTGCCGTCGTGGCTTGCGACGACCGCCCCGGCACGCTGACCCCCGAATGGGTGCCCGGCGTCTACGATCGTCGCCTGGTCGATTACAAGAACCTGAGTGAGCTGTGCCCCATCGGTCCGCGCGACCTGGTGGTCGTGGCCACGGCGGGTCACAAGTCCGATATCGACGTGGTGATTCAGGCCATGCGCGCCAAACCCGCCTATCTGGGCTGCTTGGGTTCGCGCCGTAAGACGGCCTTTGTGCGCGCCCGCCTGGAGCAGGAGGGCTTTACGCAGGAGCAAATCGGCGAGCTGCACCTGCCGATCGGAGTCGCTATCGAGGCCGAGGACCCCGAGGAGATTGCTATCTCCATTGCCGCCGAGATGATCCACCTGCGCCGCACCAAACTCGTCCCCCGCAAGCGCTAGTCGCATCCCCATCAATAAGTTGCGGTGGAATAGTTCCTAGATAAGCCCGACGGGCGGTCAGCCAGGAACTATTTCACCGCAACTGCTGTTTGACCCCGGGGGATGCAGGATTGCGGGTCAAAATGCTACCTGTGTCATATGC
>CABSMB010000105.1 GCA_902478705.1 uncultured Collinsella sp.
GGCCCAGGCCGAGACTTTGGCAAAATACGGCGGCGACCGCGTTGAGGTGTGCGTCGCGGCGCGCGATATCGATGTGGGCGAGACCCTCGACGAGACTAATGTCATAACTCAGGAATGGCTGGCGAGTCTGTTGCCGCGTGATGCGGCGACCGAGCTGCGTCAGGTGCGCGGCGACGTGACGACCTCGCGCATTCCCAAAAACGCTGTGATTTGCAATGTCTACACCAAGGCTGAGAGCCACAAGCTCGAGGTGCCTAAAGGCAAGGTTGCCGTTTCGGTGGCGGTCGATGCCGAGCACTCGGTCGGCGGCGCCACGGGCGTGGGCAGCTATGTGGACGTGTACGTGCAAAAAGATGGTGTGACCGATCGTTTGTGCGGAGCGTACGTGATCGATACCAGCGAAGATGCCGGCGCCACGCGTGAAGGCAAGATCGAGTGGGTGACGCTGGCGGCAGACCCCGAAGATGTCAAGGAATTGCTGGGAGCCTCGGGAAAGGGAACGGTCAGCTTGACGATTCCCGCCACGGCGCGCGGCAAAAAGAGCGGAGGCGACGAGTGATGAAGGCGATCTGGCTTGCGTGCTGCGCGTGCGGCGATTACGGGCTGCTACAGCAGGAAGTCGAGGGTCGCGATGTGGGCGCGCAGGTGCTTCGCGTGGGCGACCTGGACGGGCTGGTATCCATGGCGCGGGCGTTTCCGTCGCGCCGCGGTGCCGCCATCATCGCGGCGTCTCTGTTCGATACCGAAGACGTGCGGAAGACCGTTGCGCGCCTGACGGCCGAGGGCCGCGTGAGTCGCGTCGTCGTGTTGATCGAGACACTCGACCCGTCGGATATCGAAGGGCTGTTTCGCGCGGGGGCGACCGAGGTCATCGCTGCGCACAGTTTATGCGGCAACGGGCGCGCGGGTGAGGGAACGGTTGATTCCGATCGGCGCATGACGATTGAGCCCGATGCTTTTGTTGATAGGGAACCCGGGGCGCCTCGCGCTACAAGAGGCCCGCGTGTTGATGAATATGGAAAAGCGGAAGCCGAGCATGGTCGGCGCCCCCGGGACCCCCTTGCATACGATGACGCTGGAGGGCCGGTACCGTATGGCGATGACGTTCTGGCTGAAGATATGGGATACGTGCACGGCGTAAATCTGGCCGATGAGCTCGACGAGGTCGAGGGTTTTGCCGGGGCTGGCGAGCCGTGTGCCGCTGCGTCTTTGGCTTCGGGACCGCAGCCCAGGCAGCCTGCCATGCCGGCTTGGGCTCAGCACGTGACCGCGGCGGGGGAGACGGGAATGTTATCGCCCGCGTCCGCGTCGCCGGTTCCTGCACCGTCAGCCCCCGCGCCGTCGGCGGACGCTTCGGTTCCGTCGCGTCGGGCACCGGTCGTCTGCGCCGTTTCGGGTTCGGGCGGTTGCGGCAAGTCGACGATCGTTGCCACCATGGCGCATGCGGCGTCGCTGTTGGGTTTGCGTGCCGCTGTGCTCGACTTGGACCTCATGTTTGGAAACCTATACGATCTGCTGGGTGTCGATGCCCCGCACGATATGGCGACGCTTATCGAGCCGTCGGCGGCGGGCGCGCTTGCCGAGCCGGATATCGTGGCCGCATCGATGCGCGTCGCCCCGGGCGTCACGCTCTGGGGACCTGTCGCGGCCCCCGAGAAGGCTGAGCTCATGGCACGTCCGGTGGAGCTATTGCTCGATGTTTTGCGCCGCGAATCCGACGTGGTCTTTGTCGACACCTCGGTCTTTTGGGGCGATGCCGTGGCCGCCGCGGTGGCGGCGAGCGACCGTTGCCTGGTCGTAGGCGATGCGGCGGTATCGTCCGCGACATCCGCTTCGCGCGTCATTGAGCTGGCGAGCCGTGTGGGCGTGCCGCGCACGCGCATGAGTGCCGTGTTCAACCGGTTTGGTGCGCGCGGTGCCGACGAGGACGTCGCCATGCGCTTTGAGATCGCCTGCGCACTGAGCTCCAAGATCCGCATCGCCGATGGCGGTCAGGACTTGGCCGCGCTCATGGCATTCGGTCGCGCCGACGAGGCAGTGGGTCAGACGAGCGCTTTTGCGACCAGCGTGCGCGAGGCCACGCGCGAGATGCTCGTGGAGCTGGGCTGCGCCGTCGGTCCCTGGAGCGATATGGTCGCCGACCGCGCGACCCGCACCGAGCGTCCGCGCATCCGTCTTCCCTGGTCTCGTGAGGGTGATTCGCGATGAGTCTGCAGACGAGGATTAAAGCCGCCGGCGCGGCCGCCGCGGCTGACCCCGTTGATGCGGGACGCCGCCGTGCCGTTAAACGCCGCACCAAGCGTGCGGTGATGGACCGCATGGGCTACGACGAGGTGGCGCGCATCAGCGCCTACGTCGATCCTGCCCTTGCCCGCTCTGAGTTGCGTCCGGCGGTGGAAGCGGCGCTCAACGTGGAAGAGCCGACCGACTTGGCGACGCCTGAGCGCGAGACCATCATCGACGAGATCCTAGATGACGTGGTGGGCCTGGGACCGCTGCAGCCGCTCATCGAGGACGATACCGTTACCGAAATCATGATCAACGGCTGTCGCTCTGCCTTTTTTGAGCGCAGTGGCGTTTTGCATCCCATCGAGCACGCGTTTGAGGACGACGAGCAGATCCGTGTGCTCATCGACCGCATTATCTCGCCGCTCGGTCGTCGTATCGACGAGCGTAGCCCCATCGTTAACGCCCGCCTCAAGACGGGCTATCGCGTCAACGCGGTGATTCCACCCGTGGCGATCGACGGGCCAATCCTCACCATCCGTAAGTTCTCGGACCGTATCTGTTCGTTGGACGAGCTTGTGGGGTTGGGGTCACTGCCGCTTTGGTATGCGCAGCTGCTGTCGTGCGCGGTGTCGTTGCGGCAGGACTTGGCGGTTGCGGGAGGCACGGGGTCGGGCAAGACCACGCTGCTCAACGCGCTGTCGTGCGAGATTTCTACCGGCGAGCGCATCGTGACGATCGAGGATTCCGCCGAGCTCAAGTTTGCACATCACCCACACGTTGTTCGTCTGGAGGCGCGTGAGGCGTCAATCGAGGGCGAGGGTGCGGTGACGATTCGCGACCTGGTGACCAATGCTTTGCGTATGCGCCCCGACCGCATCGTCGTGGGCGAGGTGCGCGGTGCCGAGTGCTGCGACATGCTGCAGGCCATGAACACGGGCCACGACGGCTCGCTCACCACGCTCCATGCGGGTACCGAGCAGGAGACCGTGGTTCGCCTGACGCTGCTTGCGCGCTACGGCATCGATTTGCCGAGTGAGCTTATCGAAGAGCAGATCGCCATGGCGCTCGACGGCATCGTGATGTCCGAGCGCCATGCAGATGGCAGGCGCTTTGTGGCCTCATATTCGGGGGTTCACCGCGGCGCGTCGGGCGGTGTTGAGCTCGAACGCTACGTGACTTTCGATGTCGCCGAACGCACCTGGACGCTCGACCGCGAGCCGCCGTTTATTGCGGAGGGCTTGCGGTCGGGAACGCTCACGCAAGAGGAGGTGGACGAATGGAGATCGCTATGCCCCTCGTCGTAGGGGGTTTGGCGGGGCTTTCTGTCGCGACGGCGTGTGGGGCAGAGCCTCGTGTGTCGCGGATGCCGCCGGCGGAGCTGGCGCGCCAGACGCTCGAATCGATGGCGGAGAAGCTGCCCCGTGAGTTGGCGGAAAACGACCTGCTGACAAAGATTGCCCGCTCGTGGGCGTCGCTGATCCCCGCAGATCGCCTTGGGCTCGCTATTGAGGATAACGCGGCTCGTCTGGCATTTCAGCTGCTGTCGAGCGGTATCTGCAGCGTTTTGCTGGCCGTTGCGTCGTTGTCGCCCATCGGCTTTGTCTTGGGGCTGGTGGCGCCGTTTGGCGTGGGCGCCGCGCGTGACACCTTCGATCGCCGACGCGAACAGCATGATGTAGAAGAGGCCATGCCCGAGGCATTCACAGCGTTATCCATGTCGCTTGCCTCGGGGCATTCGCTGGCACAGGGCATGCGCTTTGTGGGCGCCCATGCGCAAGAGCCGGTGCATACCGAGTTTTTGCGGGTGGCGGCGGCAATCGATTGCGGTATCTCGGCGACCGACGCACTTGATGACCTACTCGTTCGCATCGATGCCCCCGGCCTTTCGCTTGTCACCTTGGCGCTCAAAGTATCGCAGCGTACCGGGGCTCCGCTTGCCGGCTTGCTGTCCGAGGCGTCGAGCATGGTGGGTGAGCGCATTGAGCTCAAACGCCGTCTGGACGTTAAGACGTCACAGGCGCGTATGTCGGCACACATGGTTGCGGCGATGCCGGCGGGCATGTGCGCGGTGCTGGCTTTGCTTTCGGCAGACTTTCGCCGCGGTCTTGCGACGCCGGCTGGTGCGGGCGCCGTGGCGCTGGGACTTGCCCTCAACGTCGTTGCCCTGGTAGTTATCCGGCGCATTATGCGGGTGGAGCTATGAGCGCCCTGGTCGGGGCCGCGGCTTGTCTGTGTGCCCTGAGTGTATTTGCCGCGACAGGTTTGGAGCGTGCGGATGCTCGCAAGATTGCAGAGACGTGCAAGCGTGAAGCGGTGCTGGTCATTGCTGCGGGCTACTCGGTGATTGATACCCTGACTGCGCGAATGAAGGGCGCGATTGGGGCGGGCGGCCCGGCGCGGGTGTCGCTCGGTGAGGTGTCCGAGATGATCGACGTGGTGCGCCTGGGGCTTTCTGCCGGCCTTTCGTTTGACGCGGCGCTCGAGATTTTCTGTGCCAATCGTCGGTCGGTGCTGGCCGTTCGTCTTGAACGAGCTTGCATGGCGTGGCAGGTGGGCGTGGGGACGCGCGAGGCCGAGCTGTTGGCTGCCGCGCGTGATTTGGACGTGAGGGCGCTCGAGACCTTTGCCATCACGGTGGGGCAGGCGCTTGCGCTGGGCGCCCCGCTGGCCGAGACGCTGGCTGCTCAAAGTCGCGAGATCCGTGCGGCCCATCGCGCCGCAGTCGAGCGCGAGATCGAGCGCGCGCCGGTCAAGTTGCTGATTCCCACCGGCACGCTCATCTTGCCGGCGTTGCTTCTGTCCATATTGGGCCCGCTGCTGGGAGCAGGCGGGATGATGTAGGGAGGAATACATGAACACGATGACCGACATTGCGGGCAAGGCTTGGAGCTGGGCATTTTGCCGGGCAATCCGCGCTCGCCAGCGTGCCAAGGCGCTGTTGCGGGAGGAGAACGCGCAGGGCACTACCGAATACGCCATCTTGGTCGGCGTGCTCGTAGTGATCGCGATTATCGCCATCGTCGCGTTTAAGAGCAAAGTCGAAGAACTATGGAACGCGATCAAAGACGGCATCAACAGCCTGTAGGAGGCAGGCGGCCTGTTGGCTCGCCGCTGGTGCTCGCCTGTTTGCTCGTGGCAATAGCGGTGACGCTTTGGGGGCTGGGTGTTGCACGGCAGCAGCGTCCGGGCGCTACTGCCGATTTGGGATCGGGCTCGGCGGCGGTGTCACAGGCGGAAGGCGCGGGAGATATGGGCGGGCAGAATGCCTCCGTCACGGCTCGGACCTTTTTGCAGGCACTCGACGAGCGGGCCGCCAGCGCGACGGAGCCGTCTGCAGACAATGCGATCGCAGTTCAAC
>CABSMB010000106.1 GCA_902478705.1 uncultured Collinsella sp.
GCGCGGGGTCATCCTCCAAAACCAACCCGGACATGTGCTACCAAAGCCCGGGCACCACGGTATGAAGTAGCCGCGCGTGCGTGATAAAAACCTGTTGCCGCGAAGCAACCCGATGAATGATAGCAGGATTACCTCTTCCTGCCAACCCGCAATCAAAACCACACACCTGAGTGCTGCGCGGGGCGTCAGATTTACTCACCCCGGGGATGGGCCTGGGCCACGGCGCGTTTAAGCCGGTCGGGCGTAAGATGCGTGTAGATCTGTGTCGTGGACAGGCTCGCATGCCCCAGCAGCTCCTGGACCGAGCGCAGGTCCGCGCCGCCCTCGAGCAGGTCGGTCGCAAAGGTATGGCGCATCGCGTGCGGGGCGATGTCTGCCGGAATGCCGGCGAGCGTCGCCATCATATGGAACCTTCTCCTGAGCATGGCGGCGCTCATGCGGTTGCCGCGCGCGGATATAAACAAAGGGCGCGGACCGTTTGCGGCATCGCGACGCTTTGCCTGCGCAAGCAGCGCCGGTCTCCCCTGCTCAATATAGGTCTGCGTCGCCTCGAGCGCGCGGCGATACAGAGGAACGATACGCTCTTTACTCCCCTTGCCCCACAGGCGCAGCGTGCGTTCGGACCATGAGATGGATTCCACATTGAGTGCTGCGAGCTCAGAAATACGGGCGCCGGATGCATAGAGTAGCTCAAGCATCGCCGCATCGCGCAATCCGGCGGGCGTTGCGGCGTCGGGTGCCTGGAGCAGCGCCTCGACCTGCTGGGTCGTCAGCACACCGGGCAGGTCGCGCGGCAGCTTGGGCGAGGAAATCGCCGAGACCGCATCACCCTCGACAATCCCCTCGGCAGCCATCCAACGATAGAGCGATCGGATAGCCGACAGATGCGCCGCAAGCGTGCGAGGCGCCACCTGTTCACGCGAAAGCTCGGCCAGATACGAGCGGACGGTACGCACGTCGGCCAAACGTGCATCGACGCCCACACGCTCACACCAGGCCGCAAAGCGCTCCAGCCGCGATCCATAAGCCGTCACCGTGTTGGGAGAAAGGCCCTCGACACGTGCGATATAGGCGATAAACGAGTCAACGGTATCGTACAGGTCAAAAGCTATGACCGGTCGCCTCCAAACAAGTCGGAACGAGTGGCCAAGTAGTCATCGAGGGCCTCGAGGGCGCGGTCCGCATAAGCCTGGTAACGGTCGCGCTTACTGCGGCGCTTGCCGTCCTCGAGCGGCGGCACCAGGCCAAAGTTGACGTGCATGGGCTGGTAGCCCACCGTAGCCGGATCGGTCGCATAGCCCACGAGCGCACCTAGGGCGCCCACACGAGGCAGCTCTACAGGAGCGTTTCCGATAGCTTCGGCATAGGTATTGAGCGCCGCAAGCAGACCGGTCGCCACGGCCTCCATGTACCCCTCGGTGCCGGTGATCTGGCCGGCGAGGCGCACGCCCGTACCGGGCACGGCAAAGGTGCCATCGAGCACGTGCGGCGCGTCGACAAAGGTATTGCGGTGCATGACGCCATAGCGGAAGAACTCAGCATGCTCCAGACCGGGAACCATGTGGAAGACACGCTTCTGCTCACCAAAGGTCAGATTGGTCTGGAAGCCCACCAGGTTATAGGCGGTCTTCTCCTTGTTCTCGGCACGCAGCTGAATCGCCGCCCAGGGACGACGCCCGGTTCGCGGGTCGGTGAGTCCGACGGGCTTCATGGCACCAAAGCGGATGGCGTCCTTACCGGTACGGGCGACCTCCTCGGCGGGTTGACAGGCCTGGAAGAGGTCACCGCCCTCAAAGTCCTTGAGTACCACGCGGTCTGCCGTGGTGAGCGCCTCGATAAAGGCCTCGTACTCCTCCTTATTGAGCGGAGCATTGAGATAGTCTCCGCTCCCCTGCTCCTCGTAGCGCGACTGCGAGAACAGCACGTCCATGTCGAGCGTGGAGGCATCGACGATCGGCGCCGCGGCATCGAAGAACGCAAGGGCGTCGCCACCGACGAGCTTCATGACCTCTTCGCTCAGCGCAGGTGAACACAGCGGGCCCGCGGCAATGACCACGTGACCTTCAGGGATCTGGGTCACCTCACCGTGAACGACCTCGATGTTAGGGCGTGCGGCAACCTCGGCCTCGACGAGCTCGGAGAATTTGACGCGGTCGACCGCCAGGGCGCCGCCGGCGGGAACGGCCGCGCGATGGGCGCAATCGAGCAGCACCGAACCCATGCGCTCGAGCTCGGCCTTTAGCAGACCAGCGGCGGAATCCGGACGGGTCGACTTAAACGAATTGGAGCAGACGAGCTCGGCCAGGTGATCGGTATGGTGGGCCGGGGAGCTCACCTGGGGGCGCATCTCGCACAGCTTTACGGCAAACCCGCGATCTGCCAGCTGGATCGCGCATTCCGAACCCGCCAGACCGCCACCGATAACCGTCACCTGATCGAACTGCATCTGCAAACACCTTTCTAATTGACACGCTTTCCATTGTGACCGAAGGGCGTCTGGGCGTGAAGCGCAAACTTTGAGGGCGCATACCTTCCATCCATCATGCGCTCGATAAGGCCCTCGAGCTCGAGCGAACCCAAGAGCTTGAGCACGCCGACGGCATCAAGCGAGACGAGCGCGGCAATGTCGTCGACCTTGAGCGGCGAAGCGATGAGCGCGTGCATCACGGTCTGCTGCATGGGGTCCAGATCGGCAATGCCAGGTGCATCGGGACGCGAGAAGCGCAGCGTGCCGTAGATGCGTGAAATAGCCATCTCGATGGATTCCTCGTCCACAATACAGCAGGCTCCATTGGCGATGAGATAGTTGGTGCCGCGCGACTCGGGCGACAGAATGGAGCCAGGCACCGCAAGCAGCTCGCGTCCCAAGTCCATAGCGGCCTCCGCTGTGGAAAACGTGCCCGAGGGCATACCCGCCTCGGAAACAAAGAGCGCTTGCGACAGGGCCGCAATCACCCGGTTGCGCCGCGGGAAGGCAAACTTGCGCGGCCCCATACCCCACGGCGAGATCGACACGACCGCGCCGCCCGTATCGAGCGTGCGCGTGATAAGCCCAGCGCTCGAGCGCGGATAGACGACATCGGCGCCCGTCCCCAGCACCACGACGTGCTTGCCGCCGGCATTGATCGCGGCCCAACCCGACGCCTGGTCGCAGCCAACCGCCCCGCCCGAAACCACCGTCACCCCTGCCTCCACTGCCACCTTTGCCGCAAGCTCGGCCACGGCAAGGCCGTACGGCGATGCCTTGCGCGCGCCGATGATGGAGAGCGCGGGCGTCGACAACACGGCAGGGTCGCCGCGAACGTAGAGGGTCTCGGGCACATCAGGAAGCTCCAAAACGGTCTTGGGATACAGCGCATCACCGGGGTGCAATTGGTAAGTCTCCTCGCCCATTATTGGTCCCTCCTTCCCTGATACATCGCCGCCTCGAGAACGTGATCCTGCGTCACCCGTTCGCTTTCGGCAACATCGGCGATCGTGCGTGCGATGCGCACCAGGCGCACGATGCCGCGACCCGTGAGATGTGTGCGCTTCGACAAGCCGAGCACGCACTTCTCTGCCGCCTCATCGAGTGCAAAAGTCGACACGACGCCGTCGATGGAGCGCGATTCGTCATCCTCGGCCTCGGTGTCCGCATCGTCGATATGCGACTCGCGCCAAGCGCGGAAAGCGCGCCCGCGCACGACGTAATCGCGCAGCTCGGCCGATGACATACCTTCCGCGCCCTCGATAATCACCTGGGGGTCGGGCCGGGTCACATCGATCATCATGTCGATACGGTCGGCCAAAGGACCGCGCAACTTGGCCCGGTAGCGCTCGACCATCGAAGCGGAACAGCGACACGGTACCTCGCGATCACCCAAAAAGCCGCAGGGGCAGGGATTGCTCGCGGCCAGCAGCTGAAAGCGCGACGGGAAGGTAAAGGCCCCGTCAACGCGCACGATTCTCACATAACCGCGCTCAATGGGCTGACGCAGTGTCTGCAGCACGCCGGTGGGAAACTCGGCAAGCTCGTCCAAAAAGAGCACGCCGCCATGAGCCAAGCTAATCTCGCCCGGATGCACCGGACGACCACCGCCGATGAGGCCCGCGGTCGAAATACTATGATGCGGGCTGCGGAAGGGCCGATGCCCCGCGAGCAGCCCATCGATGTTCTCGCCCAGGACCGAATGGATACACAGCGCCTCCTGCTGATCCTCGAGAGAAAGCTCGGGCAAAATGCCGGTCATGCGCCGCGCAAGCATGGTCTTGCCCGAACCGGGAGAGCCAATCATGAGCAAGCCGAGCTCGCCGGCCGCAGCAAGCGCCATGCCGCGCTTGGCGACCTCCTGCCCCAGAACGTCGGCATAATCGAACTCGGGCTCAAAGGTCGCCTCGAGCACTTCAGAATCCAGATAATGGCGAGCGGCATCCCCCATGCCATGGGCAAGTTGAGACAGGTGATCGATAAACCCGCAGTCCACGCCCGCAAGCGGCACATGCTGATCGGACCTGCCGGCGATAAAGGAAAGCCCCATATCGCGCGCCAACAGCTGAAACGCCACCTCCCCCTTAACGGGCAGCACCGTACCGTCCAGGCCAAGCTCGCCCGCGATAAGGCAGCGATCGAGATTGTCACGGGGAATCTGCCCATCGGCCGCCAGCACCGCGATGGCAATCGGCAGGTCAAAACCGCTGCCGGTTTTACGGATGTCGCCAGGCGCCAGATTGACGGTAATGCCCGACCGTGGAATCTCAAAGCCGGCCGAGCGCATGGCACACCGGATACGCCCGCGCGACTCCATCACCTCCATGCTCGGGATGCCGAGCATCTGTATGCCTGGAACGCCACCGGCAAGCGATACCTCGACGGTGACGGGAATTGCCTCGACGCCGCGAATACAGGCCGCGTGAACGGCAAACGTCTCGAAGGCCATTACGACACCTGCCAATCGAACGCATTGTACTGGTGCTCGATCTCGGCGACATGCCCGCCGCGGATGGTAACGCCCACGGCATCGAAGCGAATCGACCTGAGCGGATAGTGCTCCATGAGATAGCAACTTGCGATGCGGCGATACCGGCGCTGCTTTCGGGCGTCCACGGCCTCCTCGGGAAAGACCCTCGTGGCGCAATCAAGAGCGACACGTCTCGTCTTGACCTCGGCCATCACCACAACATCGTCGAGCTCATCGAGCAGCACCAGATCGGCCTCGCCCTCGGCGCATCGATAGCCCTGCTCCAACAAGGTGTAGCCGCGCTCGTTAAAGTAATCGATAGTGATCAGCTCGCCCAGCATGCCGAGCTCGCGGGGACTGAGCCCCTTGATAAACTCGGGCGTAATCGCCCCGCAGTCGAGCTCGCCGTCTTCCCAACGCTCCTTGAGTTGCTGCGTCTTGCTCTTTTTACTTGCGGCACACATGGGGTCTCCTTTCCCGCACACTGCATTGCCCCGATGATGAGGGCACCTTTCATGCGGGTAAGTACCGGAAGCAAACCAAAAGCTGACCAAATGCCGACAAAAAATGGGCCGTACGCAACAATGGTGTTGCATACGGCC
>CABSMB010000107.1 GCA_902478705.1 uncultured Collinsella sp.
GGCACGATCGGCGCGTCCGCAAACACGGTGTCCGACAAAAAGCCATCGACATCAAGCTCGGCAAGCTCGGTCATCTCGGCATCAGCCAGGTCGCACATCGTCAGTGCGACCACCATGTGTGTGATGCCCAGCAGCTCCAGCACATGCACGTGCTCGCGGGTCTGCGGCATCACGCCCTCGACGGCCGAAACCACCAGCACGGCCACGTCGATACCCGTGGCGCCCTGCACCATAGCGCGCAGGTAATGCGCGTGGCCCGGCACGTCGACCAGGCCGACGATCTTGCCACTCGGCAGCGCCAGCTCGCCAAAGCCAAGCTCCACGGTCATACCGCGACGGCGTTCAACCTCCAGACGGTCGGGATTCTTGCCGGTCAGCGCCTCGATCAGTGCCGACTTACCGTGGTCAACGTGGCCCGCCGTGCCAACGATAACGGGACACTCCACCAGCGCCTGAACCTCACTCATCGAGCAATCGCCTTCCCAACGCACGCGACGAGCGTCGATGCCGCCGTCTCGATATCGCGGTCGCCAACGAGCGTGCGCACATCAAACAGAATGTTGTCGTGCGAGGTGCGCGTGACGACCGGTGTGTCGAAGTCCTGGACAAGCGAGCGCTTGAGCGCGTCGACCGTCAGGCGCTCGTCAACAAGACGCACGGCAACGCACATCGTGGGCAGCTCCACGGTAGGCAGCGAGCCGCCACCGGGGGTCGACGATTCCTCGACAATCTCCAACTCAACGGCACACGGGCAACCAGCCTTATCGAGCCCGGCGACCATACGATCACGCAGCTTACGGGCACGTCGCTCCAAATGAGCCTGCGGCAGCGTAAGCATGCTGAGCACCGGAATATCGCGATGGGCAACATCGGCGCCGTCCATGTAGATGCGCAGCGTGGCCTCGAGCGCCGTGAGCGCCAACTTGCCCGGGCGCAGGGCGCGCATAAGCGGATGCGACCCACAGGCCTGGACCAGATCGCGACGGCCCATGATAATGCCCGCCTGTGCGGCTCCGAGCAGCTTATCGCCCGAGCAAGACACCAGATCGAGCCCCGCCGCGACCGAAACCGGTGTGGGCTCCTCGCCGCCGCGCACCAAGATGTCGTCGGGCAGCAGCGCGCCCGAACCCTGGTCCTCGTAGAACAGCAGGCCATGCTTGTGAGCAAGCGCCGCAAGCTCCCGAGAGCCCACCTCCTCGTGGAAACCCTCAATGCGATAGTTAGAAGGATGGACCTTGAGGATCATCGCCGTATCGGGCGTGATGGCGCGCTCGTAGTCGCCCAGATGCGTGCGGTTGGTGGCCCCGACCTCGACGAGCTTGGCACCCGAAGCCGCCATGACATCGGGGATGCGGAAGCTGCCGCCGATCTCGACAAGCTCGCCGCGGCTCACGATGACCTCTTTGCCCGCGGCATGGGTGGCAAGCACCAGCAGCACCGCGGCGGCATTGTTGTTGACGACCAGCGCGTCCTCGGCACCGGTGAGCGAGCGGATCAGTTGCGCGGCATGCTCCTTGCGCGACCCACGCGAGCAGGTGTCCACGCTGTACTCGAGCGTGCTGTAGCCGCGCGCGACCTCGGCCACGGCCTTTGCCGCCGACTCCGCAAGCGGGGCGCGGCCCAAGTTGGTATGGATAACCACACCCGTGGCGTTGACGGCGGGACGCAGGCTCGGCAGCGCGGAGCGATGCGCACGCCACTCGATGGCCGAGGCCAGCTCGCGCTTGGAACGCGGGGCGGCACCGGCACGAATCGCGGCGCGCTCCTCGTCGAGCTCGGCCGTCACGGCAGCATGGACCACCGCGTCGCAGGTCTCCCCCGCTGCCTTCACTACCGGCCACTCGGCAAGCAGCTCGTTGACGGAAGGAATGGCACGCAGGCGGGCGCGCACCTCATCGGACATGATCTGGCTATCGCTCATGTGCAGCCTTTCAAAACAAACGTGGGTCAGTCGAATACATCAGCTGAGTCAATTACTCGTCATTATCCCCGCGCGCCGCGATCTTTTCCACGCGAACGGCGTTTTCCTGGGTGAGCGCGGCACCCGTCAACGGGTCCCAACGCAACGGTGTATGGTCGAGCGGGCCCACGCCCAAAGCTTGAGCGCCACCGGCATCGGCACCAAACGAACGCCCACCGGGGGCGGCCGAGGTGAAGATGCACGCCGGATGCAGATACGGCGTCGTCTCCACGCGTACGCGATCGCGGCCCATATCGCTCACGAGCTCGACAATCTCGCCGTCAGCGATGCCCATGTGCGCAGCAGCATCGGCATTCATCTGCACGGCATCCAGGTCCGACCCAGCCTCGGCGGCACCTTGAGCTGCAAGCCTTCGCGAGGTATGCGACTCAAAGGGGCGGTTGCCGCTAATGAGGCGAAACATCCCCGGACCAGGCTCCACCATGGGAGCGATCCAGTTGGGTACACGCCCCAGGCCGGCACGCTCCCATACGTCACTTGCCAGCGCAATTTTGCCGCCATCCAAGGGAATCGCCGGCTCGCCCGTACGCGACGGCAACGCAACACCCGTGTCGGCCCAGCCGCGCTCCTTGAGCTCGTCCAGATTGATCCCAAAAGGCGCCACCTGGGCAGCCGCCAGATCGTCAGACGTAAACTGGAAGTACTCGCCCGCGCCACACGCCTGCGCCAGACCGGCAAAAATCTCCCGACCGGGACGTGTGTCGTCATACTGCACAGGCAGCGCGGCGTTGCGGTAGAACACCCGCGAATCGTTGGCGCCCACGACCGTGCCCACGCCGCGGTCGGCTTCCAGATACGTCACGTCGGGCAGCACGAAGTCAGAAGCACGCGCCGTCTCGGACCAGCGAATATCAATCGTCACGAGCAAGTCGAGCTGCTGCAAAATACCCAACCAAGCTTGTGCATTACCATAGCCCGCACCGGGGTTACTGGCATAGACGATGAGCCCACGCAAATCGCCGGCAAGAATCGACTGACCGATGGTCGTACACAGGCCGCGCACCGGATCGACCAGTGGATAGCGCTCGGATCCCAGCTTGGACATGCGCGACACCGGCGGCGTCGCAAAGCGTGCGGGATCAAGGTCGCCCAGCGCAAGCGGTGTGGGTGGATTGAGCGCGCCGCCCACATGTCCAATACAGCCCAGCAGCACATCGACCAAGCAGATAGCGCGCGCGGTCTGGGTGCTATTGGCATACGCGATGCCAATGCCGCCATGAAAGCCGGCGTCCACCACGGCAGCAGGCGCCGCAGCAGCCAGATCGCGCGCCGTCGCACGGATGTCGTCGGCCGGCACGTCGCACATCGACTCGGCCCACTCGGGCGTCCAAGCGCCAGCCGCCTGCGCCAGCTCATCAAACCCCGTGGTATAGCGGGCCACAAAGTCACGGTCGTACAGGTCCTCGATTATCAAAACGTGTGCGATGCCCAGCAGCAGTGCCAAATCACAGCCCGGACGCACGCGCAGCCAGCGGTCGGCAAGCACGGCCGAACCGCTGCGCCGCGGGTCCACCACGATGATCTTCGCACCGCGCCGGCGCGCATCGTTGAGCGCATCGACGGCACCCATCGTCGACGAATCCACGATAGAGCGCCCCAGGTACATGATGCAATCGGTATGGGCCAGGTCGGACGCCGGGCTGTAGCCCAGGCTGTGCTCCCAACCGGTCAGGCGGCTCACCTCGCAGGCGCCATCGGCACCATACACATTGGGCGAGCCCAGCGCATGCATAAAACGATAGGCCCAATAACGGTCGAACGAGGGCACGCCGAGCGTCATGCCCAGCGCGCGGGCGCCATGCGCGTCCACTATCCCCGCGAGGCGCGCCGCGATCTGAGCAAACGCCTCATCCCAGCTCACCGCATCGAACCCCGAGCCGTCCTCGCGGCGGCGCATGGGATGCAAGATACGGTCGCGCTCGTCAAACGGCATGGACAAGCGATGCCGCCCGCGGGCGCACAAGGCGCGCGCGGCGCACGGATGTCCCGGCACCGGCAGCTCGGCCGCCACGCGACCATCCTCAACATGGGCCGCAAAGGCGCAATCGGCATAGCATCCCCCGCACGTGGTCACAACGGTGCGACCGGCACGCTCAGCATCAGATGTCATCTCGATTACCCCTTTCCAAACCAAACGCAAAGACCAACAGGCAAACAACAAGCCCTAAGGCCAAAAGAGCCTCCCGCACGGCAACGCCCCGCGGGAGGCTCAACACCCAGCGAACTGACCCTTTTATGCCTCGGACTTCTTGGCATAGATAAACCAATAGCCGAGCGCGATCAAAAGTGCGCCGCCCACGATGTTGCCCAGCGTGGCGGCAGACAGGTTAAACGCGATGCCCGCGACGTTGAGGGCATCGGCGCCGGCAACATCGGCACCATAGCCGCACGCGTGCATCACGGCACCCATGGGCAAAAAGTACATGTTGGCAACGCAGTGCTCAAAACCGCAGGCCACAAAGGCAGAGATGGGCAGCAGAATACCCACGACCTTATCGACCACGGTCTTGCCGGCGGTACCGATCCACACGGCCAGGCACACAAAGATGTTGCACAGGATGCCGCGGAAGAAGATCGTCACCCAGTCGATCGTCACCTTGCCGGCGGCAACGCTCACCATGGAATTGGCGACTGCCTCGCCGTTGAGCTTGTAGATGCCGGCCATGTACACCAAAAAGACGATGAACAGGGCACCGACAAAGTTACCGACCCAAACGACAAGCCATGCCTTGAGCATTTGTGCCAGCGTGATCTTATTGCTCTTGAGCGCGCAGACCATGAGCGAGTTGCCGGTAAAGAGCTCGGCGCCGCACACCAGCACGAGCACCAGGCCCAGGCAGAAGCACAGGCCGCCCACAAAGCGCTGGGCACCCCAGCCGAGCGTGCTATCGCTCAAAAACACGGTAAAGAACAGGCCTCCGAAGGCGATGAACGCACCGGCGAACATGGCCAAGACAAAGGCCTTCGCGACCGGCAGGTTGGCCTTGGTCACGCCGGCGGCCTCGGTCTTTGCCTCAATCGCGGCGGGTGCCAGGCAATCGGGAGCGGGATACTCCACCTTGGTATCTGCCATGTCAATCACTTCTTTCCTAATCAGCAGGGACGGGCGCTCCTACAGCTCCTGCCCCAAGCGGACAAAGTGGGAAAAGTCGTTGGCGGCCACGGCGTCGTACACGGCGTCGACGGCGTCAAAGACCTCCGGGGACATGGGGTTGTAGAACTCCGTGTCGCCCGGCTGAATCCCTATGAAGACGATATCATCGCATGATTGCTCAATCTCTTCGATCAGAATCGAGAGCGGAAGCGAATGTGTGGTGAACATCGACTTGCGCGCGACGTCGGTCTTATCGAGCAGACGGATGGAGCCGACGGGCAGCGCCATATCGGCGGCATCGACCAAAACCAGGCGCGGCGGACGCTCGCGCTTGACCTCGATGATGTCGTCCTCGGGCGTCTGGCCGCCGTCGATGGTGTACCAGCCGGCAAGAGGCGCGTCCTCCATCTTTTTGGAGAGAACGGGGCCGGCGGCATCGTCGGCGCGCAGCACGCTACCCGCC
>CABSMB010000108.1 GCA_902478705.1 uncultured Collinsella sp.
CAGAACGAGAGATAGAATCCCTGGATAAAGGGGATTACGAACCCGATCATAAACGCCAGGCACGTGGGCAGCATAAAGAGCGGCCACCAGCGCTTGAGTGCTTTGCCCATAGAAGGGTCCTTTCAATATGCAGGGGGCGGGCAAACCACCGTCTGCCCGCCCCCTGCCGCTAATCAGATAGCTTTGGGCAGCAATTGCTTACTCAGAAGCGGCCTTCTCGGTCTTCCAGCCGTCGACGAAGGCGTTCTTGACGCCGTCCCACTTGGTGTTGTCGGCTGCGTAAGCGATCAGAGCCTGCTTGAGGTTCTTCTTCCACTCCTCAGAGGGAATGTAGACGAAGTCCCAAGCGACGGTCTTCTTGCCGTCCTTGGCCATGGCAACGGCCTGCTGGGAGAAGATGTTGTTGGTGTCCTTGGCGCTCTTGAACGGGGCGGTCAGACCCATCTTGTCAGCGATGATGCCGGTAGCGGTGTCAGAGGTGACGCACCAATACATGAAGTCCTCGGTAGCCTTCTGGGCGTCCTCGGAAGCCTGGGAGCTGACGCACCAGTAGTTCTCGCCGCCGGAGCACAGGCCCTGGTTCTCCTCGCCGTCAACGCCGATGTAGATGGGCATCATGCCGATCTGGTCATCGGTCATGCCGGCCTTGATAAGGTCAGCATAGGCCCAAGAGCCGTTCTGATAGAAGACGGCCTTACCGGTTGCGAACTCGTTGGTGGCGTCGTCGCCGGTCTTGGAAGCGAGCTGCGAAGGATCGCAGGTGGAGTCGGTGATGTACAGATCGAAGATCTGCTTGTAGTTGTCGAGGAACTCGCCCTTGATCTCGTCGTCCTCCTGGTTGTGCTCCTTCTCGAACTCGAAGTAGAGCGGCAGGTTGGCGAGGTGGGTGGTGTAGCGCCAGCTGGAGGAGTCGTCCATACCGGCGGAGGTGAAGGCACCGTCAACGCCGAGCTCGTCCTTGCGGGCCTGGATGTCGTCGGCGCAAGCCTTCAGCTTGTCGAAGGAGTTGATGTCCTCGGCCTTGTAGCCGGCCTTCTCGAGGAGCTCCTTGTTGTAGATGATGCCGTAGCTCTCCTGGACCCAGTCGATACCCAGATCCTTGCCGTCGGACTGCAGAGCCAGGGAGTCGTCGATGAGCTCGCCGCGGACCTTGGTGTCGGACAGGTCGGCGCAGTAGTCCTTCCAGTTCTTAAGACCGGTGGGGCCGTTGACCTGGAACAGCGTAGGAGCGGAGCTCTTGGACATCTCGGACTTGAGCTTCTCCTCGTAGGTGTTGGAAGCGGCGGTCACGATCTTGACCTCGACGCCCTTCTCCTCCTTATAGGCCTTGGCGATCTCCTTCCACTCCTTGTCGACCTCGGGCTTGAAGTTGAGGAAGTAGACCTCGGCAGCGTCACCAGAAGCAGAGGAGCCAGAGCCGGCAGAACCACCGCAGCCCACGAGGCCCAGACCAAGAACCGCAGCCGCGGAACCAGCGAAGCCCAGGAACTGCCTTCTGCTCATTTCGTTCTTCATTACAATCCACCCTTTCACACCGTGGCGACACCCTTTGTCGCCGCCTTCGGAGATTGGCTCGGGGACTTTGCCCCTTTTGCTAATTCGTACAATACGCTTTTTGGCTAGTTGTTTGAACAAGTATTACTAGAGCGGTAGAAAAACCTCGGTGAACGGTAATTTCAACTTGATACTTGACAAGTTTTGTATAAACAATTATATGTTGCTGAATACAAAAAACGCCCGGTCAAGCCGATGCATCGTCGGCTTGACCGGGCGTTTTCGCTTTGAGGGTATGAGTCCCGTTAGGCTGCGAGCTAGTCGGCTATCGCTTAGAGTTGACGCGGTAGTGGAAGATCTCGGGATGCGTGCGAGCATGCGTGACCTCGAACAAGATGCCATCCGAGGTGTACGACTGGCTCTCCATGACAGCAACGCAGTTGTATTTGCCAAGGTCAAGATAGCTGCAGTCCTCATCGTTGGCGAGTTCGACACTTACCGTACGACGACTTGCCATCACCTTGACGCCGCGCTTGTGCTCCAGGTAATCGTAGATAGACTTCTCCGCTACCTCGGGCGTCAGGCCTTTGGCGATCGACTCCAGAAAATAGCCGTGGTCCACCTGGCGAGCGCTACCGTTAAGGCTACGGACGCGGACCACGCGAATGAGCTCCTCGCCCACCTTAAAGCCCAGGCGGCGAGAGAGCTGCTCGGTGCAGATCAGATGTTCAAAAGACTTCACATCCGTCGAAGCGACGGCATTGTTGCGCTTTGCAAACTCGCCAAACGACTCGACTTCCTCGAGTGCGCCCAGCATATCGGTCTCGCCCTTGAGCCAAATGACGCGCACGCCCTTGCCGTGAATGGGCTGCACGTACATCTCGTCGGCAAGCATGGCAAGCGCTCGGCGAACGGTATTGCGAGTACATCCGAACTCCGCGGTCAGCTCTGCCTCGGTCGGTAACATCTCCTGAAACGCATAGGTCCCATTAATGATGCGCGAGCGGATCTCGCGGTAGATTCCTTCATAAATCGCTTTTGGCATTGTTTCACCTCTAATGAATATGTATGGCTAGGCACGATAGCATTTCTTGGGGTTGTTCAAACCATCTATCGGCAAAGCGCGAATTATTTACCGTTGACGGTTCCCGCGATCGCCAAATTCGCCCAAAGCAAAACTATCGATATCGCCAACACCCAGTCCTCTACAATTGAATCATTGTTTAAACGTTCTCCTGCAGACACGGCAGGCTTACAGGGAAAGGCAGAGCATGCTGCAGAAAATCCAGCGTTTTGGTGGAGCCATGTTTGCGCCCGCCATGCTCTTTTCCATATCGGGGCTCATGGTCGGTATTTCCGCCCTCGCCACGACCGTGGACATTGTCGGCGACCTTGCCGTATACGGAACGCCCTGGTACGTATTCTGGAGCATTATCCAGCGCGGATCGTGGACGGTCTTTAAACGCCTTCCGCTTTTGTTTGCCGTCGCGCTGCCCATCGGCCTTGCCCAAAAACAGCCGGCACGTTGCTGCCTCGAGGCGCTCGTTGCCTATTTTGCCTACTGCTTCTTTTTAAGCGAAATCATCAAGATCAGCGGCAACAACCTGGGGCTCATGTATCCCTCGTCCCTGGCCCCCGCTACCGGCATCGCCGTCATCGACGGCATCAAGACCCTCGACACCGGCATCATCGGCCCGTTGGCGGTCTCGACAATCGTCGTTGCCATCCATGATCGCTTCTACGACGCCAGGGTGCCCGATTGGCTCGGCACCTTCTCCGGCTCATCGTTGGTCTACCTCATCAGCTTTTTCGCCGTGCTCGGGCTTGCCATTTTCTCGGCTGTTACCGCGCCCTACGCATACGATGTGACCGATACGCTGCGCCACGCGCTTGCAGGCGTCGGCCCCTTTGGCGTGGGCATCTTTGTCTTTTTAGAGCGAGCACTCGAGCCCTTTGGCCTGCACCACCTGCTCTACATGCCAATCTACTACGACAACCTGGTCATTAACGACGGCATCTACGCCACGTGGACCAACCTGCTCCCCATCCTCTCCCATAGTACGCGCCCCCTCAATGAGCTTGCGCCGTGGGCGGGCTTTACCGCCACCGGCTGGGTCAAGCTCTTTGGCCTTCCCGCCATCGCGGCAGCGTTCTACTCCACCGCAAAGCCCGAACGCCGCGCCGGCCTCAGAGTCATCCTTGTTCCCGCCATCATCGCCTCGGTGGTCTGCGGCGTCACCGAACCGCTCGAGTTCCTCTTTATGTTCACCCACCCCGGGCTCTTTTTGCTCTACGCCGTCCTATCGTCTTGCCTTGCCACAACCATGAACTTCTTTGGCATCGTCGGCATCTTCTCGGGTGGTCTCATGGAGATGGCGGCCTTCAACTTTATTCCGCTCATGCGCACGCATGCCGGTGCCTACCTTTTGGCGCTCGGCATCGGCCTTGCCTTCAGCCTCGTCTTTTTCATGAGCTTCCGCGGTATCATCCTAGCCCTCGACCTTAAAACCCCGGGGCGCGAGGACCATAGCGCCAATCGCGCCACCGACAAACAGTCAGCAAAGAGCATGGAGGACAAAGGGGACTCTTTCGATGATGATTCAGCCAATGCGCAGGCAAACCTCGATCACCTGCTTGCCGAGCACGTCGTCGAGCTTTTGGGTGGCGTTGGCAACATCGTGGGCGCAACCAACTGCGCCACACGCCTGCGCGTGGAGGTCGTCGATCCCTCTATCGTCGCGAACAATGCATCGTTTGTCGCAGCCGGTGCCAAGGGCCTCATCATCACCGGCAAAACCGCCCAGGTGATCATCGGCATCTCCGTTTTGCGCATTAAGGAGCACTTCGATCAGATCATGGGGCTCGAGCCGGGCTTTGCCCCCGAAGCGCCCCATCCCGTGCCCGGCGACACTCTTCAAAAGCCTGCAAATATCTGCTTCTTTGATATCGACGGAACGCTTGCCTGGCAAGACCCCCGCGTGGCCCAGGAGCTCCCCGAGGACGAACGGGACCTCTCGCCCTACCCCAACGAAGCGGTCTCGCAAGCCATCCGTGATTTTGTCGCCAACGGCAACATGGCGTTTATCTGCACGGGGCGCGCACTCAGCTGCATCCATCCCAAGCTGCTCGAACTGCCCTGGACCGGCATCGTCTGCCTTGCGGGCGGCTATGTCGAACTCGACGGACACGCGATTCGCAACCTGGCAATGACTCCCGGCATGTTGCAGCGCCTTATCCCCTATCTTGAGCAGTCGAACGAAGTGATTCGATTTGAGGGACTCAATGGCGTCGTGCGTATGAGCGCCGATGCATCCGACGCCCCTGGGTACGCACGCACCGTGGGAGATGCCGTAACGCAGCTGCAGCACTACGGCGCCTACAAGATCTTGATGTCCACGCCGCTCGCCAACCGCATTGCTCGGGACAAGGAGCTTGAGCCGCTGCTGTGTTTCAACGAGCTCGAGCTCGATGTAACGGAAATCTCGCCCCGCGAATGCACCAAGCGCGAGGGCATCCAGTCCGTACTCGACGCTCTCGACCCCAATCACGGAACGGTTTACGGCATCGGCGATGCCAGCAACGACATCTCTCTGATGAACGCCGTCGATGTCGGAATCGCCATGGGTAACGCGCCAGACTTCCTTAAGAAAAAGGCCGACTATGTAACCGGCAGCATCGACCACGATGGCGTCGTCACCGCGCTCGAGCACTTTAGGCTTATCTAGCCGAGCCCCTTAACTGTATTTGAGGGCGGCGCGGCCCAATCGCCTTCGACCGCCGCGCGCGACGCCCCAATGTGGCAATATGTTGTCTGCATAATGCAACGATGCAACCTAAGAAAGAATGCGAGAACCCGTGTCCAGTCCGTTTACCAGCTTTTTAGCCCAGCACTTCGACCAGATCAACGACTATCTGGCCACGTTCTTTGACGGACAGGCAACCTCTGCCGATATCGAGCGCTACCTGTACGCCCCACTCTCGACATTTACGGCCAACGCCGGCAAGCGTCATCGCCCGCTCATCTGCATGCTCGCCG
>CABSMB010000109.1 GCA_902478705.1 uncultured Collinsella sp.
CTCCAACACCACGCGCCACGCCGCCGAGTTTTGGATGATCGAGCCCGAGATGGCGTTTGCCGACCTCAACGACTACATGGATAACGCCGAGGCCATGCTCAAGTACGTCCTTAAGGACGTCATGGCCACCTGCCCCGACGAGCTCAATATGCTCAACAAGTTTGTGGACAAGGGTCTGCTCGAGCGCCTGGACCATGTCGCTAACTCCGACTTTGCCCGCGTCACCTATACCGAGGCCGTCGAGATCCTGGAGCAGGCAGTTGCTGCGGGCCACAAGTTCGACTTCCCCGTCAGCTGGGGCATCGACCTGCAGACCGAGCACGAGCGCTTCCTAACCGAGGAGCACTTTAAGCGCCCGACCTTCGTAACCGACTACCCGGCAGAAATCAAGGCCTTCTACATGCGCATGAACGACGACGGCAAGACCGTCGCCGCCGCCGACTGCCTGGTTCCCGGTATCGGCGAGATTATCGGCGGCTCCCAGCGCGAGGAGCGTCTGGATCTGCTCGAGGCCCGCATCAAGGACCTGGGTATGAATCCCGAGCAGTACAAGTACTACCTTGACCTGCGCCGCTACGGTTCCTGCAAGCACGCCGGCTACGGTCTGGGCTTCGAGCGCTTGGTGATGTACCTCACCGGCGTGGGCAACATCCGCGACGTCCTGCCGCACCCGCGCACCGTAGGCAACGCCGACTTCTAATCGCCATAGCGCCACCAAACGCGTTCCAGTGCATCACGCCAGCGCCTCTCGGCAAGCCGAGGGGCGTTTTTTTCAACAGCATCCGTCAAGCTTTTGGCAAGGTTTTGGTCAGTTAGGCAGGGTTGTTGAAACCTCGCCCCGCCGTTTGCCGACGGCTACCGACCGCCCAGAGCGCCCTGCACCCCCGGGAAAGCCCCGCATCCTAGGCTCCATACCGTCGCCACCCAAAACGGAAAGGACGTAGGCGCTATGACCGAAGCCGTTGTTGAAAACTACGAGACCACGACCAGGGGCTCCGCCTCGATGGCAGCCTATCGCGCCGTACGCATCCTGCAGCTCTTGAGCGAGAACACCGGCGAGGACAAGGCGCTGCTTTCCGACGAGCTGGTCGAGCTCCTCGCCCATCCCGACGACCCCGCCCGCATGCCCATCTCGGCGGCACGCCGCAGCATCTATACCTCGATATCCGCACTTCGTCACGCCGGATACGAAATCGACTATAAACGCGGCGTGGGCTATCGGCTCCTCACCCGCCCGCTTGCTGACGAAGAGATCATACGGCTCCACGGCATGGTCATGCGCAACCGATCGACGCCCATAGCCATTCGAAAGAGCATGGCACAGCACCTGGTCGCCATGGCGAGCGCCGATGTTCGCGACTATCTCGATATGCCCGAACCGGCACCGGCCGCCAACGACGCGCCCGTCAAGGCAACGCGTCCGCACGCCAAGCGTATCGACACGTGCGAGCTCATCGAACAGGCCATCGACCATGGAACAACCGTCAGCTTTGATATCACAAACGTCCTGACCCGAGGCGAAATCGAGGTGGTGCGGATGACGGTCCGGCCCTTTGCCATCAGGCAGCGCGATGGCGTCTCGTATCTGCTGGGAACGGTCTACGACACCCGAGGCGCCGACGACACCCTGCGCACCGTTGAGGTCAGCCGCATGAGAAACGTCAGCACGCGTTTGCTCGACGGCAAGAAACTCTTTGCCGCGCTAGACGAAGAAGACAGCCCCGCGCCCGCAGCGTAAGCCCCGTTACCGTCCGTCGTTCCTCAGCACCGCCCATCCAGTTCAGTATTAAAAAACCCGCCAGGTTATTGTAAAAATGGACATCGGCGTTACTATAGTCCCACTTGCACTTTTTCCTAGTGCAGTGTTTCCAGCCATTTTTATACTGGGGGTAATGATATGAAGGACATCACCATCAGCCGCAGGAGCCTTCTTGTCTCCGCTGGCCTGCTCGCGCTCGCTCCGCTCGCCGGATGCGGCGGCAACTCTGGTTCCGGCTCCGCTGCCGCCGGTTCCGACTACACCATCGGCGTTCTGCAGCTCACCGAGCACTCCGCGCTCGATGCCGCCAACGACGGCTTCGTCAAGGCCATCAAGAAGAGCGGTCTCAAGGTCAAGATCGACCAGAAGAACGCCCAGAACGACCAGTCCACGTGTAAGTCCATTGCCGACAAGTTCGTAGGCGACGGCGTCAACTTGATCTATGCCATCGCTACGCCCGCCGCGCAGGCTGCCGCCGGCGCCACGGCCGATATCCCCATCGTTGGCTGCGCCATCACCGACTACGCCGCTTCCGGCCTGGTCCAGGACAACGACAAACCCGGCACCAACGTCACGGGCGCTTCCGACCTCACCCCGGTCGCCGAGCAGCTCGAGATGATGCAGAAGGTCCTGCCCGACGTTAAGAAGGTCGGTCTGCTCTACTGCACCGCCGAATCCAACTCCGACGTCCAGATCAAGGCCGCCAAGAAGGAGCTCGACAAGCTGGGCCTCGAGTACACCGACTTCACCGTCTCGAGCTCCAACGAGATCCAGTCCGTCGTCGAGTCCGCCGTGGGCAAGGTCGACGCGCTGTACTCCCCCACCGACAACACCATCGCCGCGGGTGCTTCGCAGGTCGGCCAGATCTGCAAGGAGAACAAGCTCCCCTTCGTTACCGGCGAGGAGGGCATGTGCAAGGCCGGCGGCGTGTTCACCCTCTCCATCAACTACGAGGACCTGGGCTACGCCGCAGGCGAGATGGCCGTCAAGATCCTGAAGGGCGAGGCCAAGCCCGAGGATATGCCGATCAAGCATCTCTCGAGCAAGGACCTGGTCGTCGTCAAGAACGACGAGATGGCCGAGGCTCTGGGTATCGACCTTTCCGCTCTGGACGCGTAGCGTCATGCGTGGCAATGCATCTAGAGCCCGCGCTCGTGCCATAGCCGCGTTATTCAATATCTGAGCCACAGGGGCGAACGCTAAAGACCGGCGTTCGCCCTGCTTGTTTCGGATGAGACAAAACATCCGTCCGCAACTCTTTTATGCAGCGTTACCGCTATTATGGAAAATCACGTGTCCACCCTATCCTAGGAGGTATGAAGCATGCTCATTGCATTGCAGGGCGCCGTTTCGCAGGGCGTCCTCTGGGGCATCATGGTGCTCGGCGTGTTTATCACGTTCCGCCTGCTCGACATCCCCGATATGACCTGCGACGGCAGCTTTGCCCTCGGCGGCTGTGTTTGCGCCGTGCTCATCGTCAACAATAACGTCGACCCCTTGCTCGCCGTGCTGGCCGGCATGTGCGCCGGTGCCATCGCCGGCGCTGTCACGGGCATCTTGACCACCGTCTTTGAGATTCCCGCGATCCTCGCCGGAATCCTTACGCAGATCAGTCTGTGGTCCATCAACCTGCGCATCATGGGCAAATCCAACACGCCCATCCTTGCCAAGGGCACCATCTTCTCATCCGTCAGCCACATGACGGGCCTACCGCAGTCCACCGTTGCCATCATCCTGGGCATTGTGCTGGCCGTGGCCATCGTCGCCATCCTGTACTGGTTCTTTGGCACCGAGATCGGCTCGGCGCTGCGTGCCACCGGCAACAACGAGTACATGATCCGCGCCCTGGGCGTCAACACCAACTCCACCAAGATGATCGCCCTCGTGCTCTCCAACGCCCTTATCGGCCTTTCGGGTGCGCTCATCTGCCAGAGCCAGAAGTACGCTGACATTGGCATGGGCACCGGCGCCATCGTTATCGGTCTTGCCGCCATTGTTATCGGCGAGGTGCTCGGCCGCCTGCTGCCCGGCGGTCTGACGCAGTTTAGCGTCCGTCTGGCCTCTGCCGTCTTTGGCTCCGTGGTGTACTTCCTCATTCGTGCCATCGTGCTGCAGCTGGGCATGGATGCCAACGACATGAAGCTGCTCTCCGCCGCGATCGTTGCCGTGGCCCTGTGCGTGCCCGTGGTTTGGGAGCGCTATAAGCTCCGCAGCTCCTACACGAAGGGGGATGAGGCAGATGCTTAAGCTCTCGCACGTCAAGAAGACCTTTAACAAGGGCACCGTCACCGAGAAGCGCGCACTCACCGGCGTCGACCTCACCCTTAACGACGGCGACTTTGTAACCGTGATCGGCGGCAACGGCGCCGGCAAGTCCACGCTGCTCAACATGATTGCCGGCGTGTATCCGCTCGATTCGGGCGTTATTGAGCTCGACGGCAACGATATCTCGCGTCTGAGCGAGTCGCAGCGCGCCAAGTACCTGGGCCGCGTGTTCCAGGACCCCATGCGCGGCACCGCAGCCGACATGCAGATTGCCGAAAACCTAGCCCTCGCCAAGCGTCGCGGTCAGCGTCGCGGTCTTTCGTGGGGCGTCACCAAGGCCGAGAAGGACGAGTACGTTGAGCTGCTCAAGCGCTTGGACCTCGGTCTGGACACGCGCCTCAACGCCAAGGTCGGCCTGCTCTCGGGCGGCCAGCGCCAGGCACTCACCCTGCTGATGGCCACGCTCACCAAGCCGCGCCTGCTGCTGCTCGACGAGCACACAGCGGCCCTCGACCCCAAGACGGCATCGAAGGTGCTCAACCTGACCGAGGAGATCGTCGACGAGAACCACCTGACTACGCTCATGGTCACGCACAACATGAACGACGCCATCCGTCTGGGCAACCGTCTGATCATGATGGACGAGGGTCACGTGATTTACGACGTGGCGGGCGATGAGAAGAAGTCACTCACCGTGGCCGACCTGCTGCAGAAGTTCGAGGAGGTCTCGGGCGGCGAGCTCGCCAACGACCGCATGCTGCTGAGCTAAAACCTGCCAAAAAGGGACAGGTTTATTTTGGCAGGTTTTATCTGCACAAACGTCAAAACCGCCGCAAAGGGACAGACACCTTTGCGGCGGTTTTCGCATATTATGTCGGTAATCCAGCGTCAGCAGGGACCACTGGTCAAGAACTAAGGAAACTGCCATGAGAAGACTCCTCCCCCGTCTTGCCTTAACCGCCGCACTTCTCGCCGGTGCGCTCACCGGTGCCCCCGTCTGCGCCGTGGCGGCCGTCCCTTCTCAAGTTATCGACGGCGCCGTAACCGTGATGCACACCAATGACATCCATGGCAGCTACAAGTACAGCTACAACGCTAGCAAGGGCACGGGCACCATTGGCTTTGACGGACTGGCGGTTCTCTATAGCGCCCAAAACAACGCCCCCGACTTTCTGCTCGATGCGGGCGACACCTTCCACGGGCAGTCCTTTGCCACCATGAGCGAGGGCAAGAGCATCGCCGAGCTCATGGACACCTTCTATGCAGACGGCTACGACGCGACCACACCGGGCAACCACGACTGGAGCTACGGCGCGGACAAGCTTCGCACCATGACCGGCAACAGCGCCACCAGCACGCCCTTTGCCATGCTTTGCGCGAATGCAACGTCCTTGAACGGCGTATGGAGCTCGAGTATCACCAAGACGCTCAACCGCACTTGGAAGGACGGCGAGGACGGCTCCACGTTTAACTACAAGATTAAGGTCGGCGTCGTCG
>CABSMB010000110.1 GCA_902478705.1 uncultured Collinsella sp.
GATTGCCCGCGCCACGCCCGGTGCCTCGGGCGCCGACCTGGCCAACATCATCAACGAGGGCGCCCTGCGTGCCGTCCGCGAGGGTCGCAAGCGTGCCACCCAGGACGATTTTGAGGAGTCGGTGGAGGTCGTCATCGCCGGTCAGCAGCGTAAGTCCACGGTGCTGTCCGACCACGAGAAGCAGGTCGTTTCTTACCACGAGATCGGCCATGCCATCGTTGCCGCTCGCCAGAAGGGCTCTGCGCCGGTCACGAAGATCACCATCGTGCCGCGCACGAGCGGTGCTCTGGGCTACACCATGCAGGTCGAGGAGGATGAGCGCTTCCTGACCACACGTCAGGAGGTCCTGGACAAGCTCGCCGTCTATTGCGGTGGCCGTGCAGCCGAGGAGCTCATCTTTGGTGAGATGACGACCGGTGCCGCCAACGATATCGAGCAGGCCACCAAGCTCGCCCGTAACATGGTGACGCGCTTTGGTATGTCCGATGAGTTTGGCATGATGGCGCTCGGTACCGTTCAGAATGCGTACCTCAACCAGGACACGTCGCTCACCTGCGCCCCCGGTACGGCCGAGCGCGTGGACGCGATTGTCGCCAAGCTGATCGAGGATGCGCACGACCGCGCCCTGCAGATCCTGAAGGAGAACAAGTTTAAGCTCCACGAGCTGGCTCGTTATCTGTACAAGAAGGAGACGATCACGGGCGAGGAGTTCATGAATCTCCTTACGCGCGAGAATCCGCTGATGCCGAAGCAGCAGTAATACTAGTTGCGCAGTGTCAATCGCCCCATTTGAGTGTCCATCTCAAATGGGGCGATTTGCGTGGGGAGAGTTGTATATGAAGATCGTGGTAAGTGCCTGCTTGATGGGCGAGAGCTGCAAGTATAACGGGCTCGACAATTACCTTCGCGAACTGGTCGAGGCCTGCGAGCGTACGGGGACCGAGGTCCTCTTGGTGTGTCCTGAGGTCTTTGGGGGTCTGCCCACGCCGCGCAAGCCGTCCGAGATTGTGAACGGCGAGGTTCGTACCTGCGAGGGCATCTCGGTTGATCGCGAATTTCGCCTGGGTGCCCAACGTGCGCTCGATATGTGCGAGCAGGCGGGCGGGCCGGAAGAGATCGCCGCGTGCATCCTACAGGACCGTAGTCCCTCGTGCGGCGCGGGCCGCATCTACGACGGAACATTCAGCGGCACCCTCACGGCGGGTAACGGCGTCTTCGTTGATTTACTGCTTCGCCACGGTTATCGCGTGATCCCGGCTAGCGAGTTTGACCCCAGCATGCTGGAGCAATAAAAAACCACCACAAGGGTGCTGCTCCCTTGTGGTGGTTTTGGGTTAGAGCTAGAGGGTGTGGCCGTAGGCGTTGGCGGCCTTGATTGCGGCGGCGAACTTTTCGTCGGTGAAGGGCTCGGGGTTGCCCTGCTTCCACTCGTTGGTGGCGTGCGCGTACTCGCACAGGGCCGGGATATCTGCCTCGGCAAGGCCAACCTGCTCAAGCGTCACGGGCAGGCCCATCTGCTTGTTAAAGGCGGCGTAGCGCTCAAGGTTCTCGGTATCGCCCGTATAGGCAAACAGCACGAGCACGCCCAGACTCACGACCTCGCCGTGCAGGTAGGAGCCCTTGCGCGGAATGCTGCACGTGGCGTTGTAGAACGCATGCGCCACGCTCGAGTTGTAGTAGTAATCGTTTTGGTTGGTCAGGTTGGAGACGTAGCCCGTGTTGACCACGATATCGAGTGCGATTTGCTTGACGGCCTCGCTCGACAGGTCCTGGCGCACGTCCTCAAGACCCTGGACGCCATAGGTAAACAGCGGCTCGGAGCAGGTGTGGGCAAGCGCCAGGCCAAGACCTGCGGTGTGCTCCAAATTACCGGCGCTCGTGGCGTACTCGACCTCGGGCTGCTTAGAGAGGGCATCGCCTACGCCGGCCCAGAAGTACTCTGCCGGTGCCTTGGCGATGATCTTGGGGTTGATGAAGATGTGCGCCGGTCGGTTGGGGTACGAATAGCCCTCGAGTGATCCGTCGTCGTTGTACACGACGGCAATGGCGGTCGCGGCGGAGCAGTTGGAACAGATCGTCGGGACCGTAAAGACGATCTTCTTGAGCTCGATGGCTGCGGTCTTCACGGTGTCGAGCGCCTTGCCGCCGCCGCAAGCAATGAGCGCGTCGGCTTCCTGGCAGGCGGGGGAGTTTACGACCTTGGCGATATTGGCGCGCGTACTGTTGGTGCCGTAGACGCGCGTCTCCAGAATCTCGACGTCGGTACCCGCTAGCGCAGCTTCGATACCGGGAAGTGCTGCGGCCAGTGCCCGCTTGCCACCGATGATCGCGACCTTGGTCGCTCCGTACTCCGCCAGTGCGGTGGGCAGCTCGTCAAAGCAATCCTCGCCAACGGTGTAGTCGCTCATTCCAATCGTGCGCATAGCAACCTTCTTTCGTTCGATAAAGTGCTTTCAGGTATTTTGCTCCAAGAGAAGATCCACAGCCGCGAGAAATTTCGAACGTATAAAACCAGTGTTGAGGGTTTTTCGCCGGCGCGGAACGTGCTAGCATACTCCGCATAAGCGTTGATGGGGACGAGTAGTCGGCCGTCCGCATGCTACAGAGAGCGGGGAGCGCTGAGAACCCGTGCATGCGACTGATGAAAATCACCCCGGAGCTGCGGTCCCAACGGACGTGCCGCGCAGGTTCGTCTTAGTAGACATCGCCGAGATGGCCGTCGATACAGGCCAGCCGAGTAACGGATGCGAGCGCGCGAATACGCGGGCGAGGGCATCTAAGCTGGGTGGTTAAGCGAAGAGCTTTTACGGGCAGGCTGCCTGTTTTGTGGCGCTTCGTCCCAGCTTGTAGGGACGGGCGCTTTTTTGGTGCCCAGAGGGCGTGCGCGCCCACGACATGAAAGGGGTACCGTGGCAAACGAGTACAAGCAGACGATGAATCTGCCCAAAACCGGATTTCCCATGCGTGCCGGTCTTTCCAAGTCCGAGCCCAAGCGACTCAAGGACTGGCAGGACAACAAGGTCTACGAGCAAGTTCTAAAGAAGAACGAGGGTCACAAGAAGTTCGTGCTGCACGACGGCCCTCCGTACGCCAACGGCCCGATCCACATCGGCCACGCCATGAACAAGATCTCCAAGGACATGATCAACCGTTACTGGATGATGCAGGGCTATGAGGTTCCCTATGTCCCCGGTTGGGACTGCCACGGTCAGCCGATCGAGCACAAGGTCGAGGAGAAGCTCGGCACCGAGAAGTTCAACCAGACCTCCACGGCTAAGATCCGCGAGCTTTGCAACAAGTTCGCTGTCGAGAACATCGAGCTCCAGAAGGCTGGCTTCCGTCGCCTTGGCGTGCTTGGCGACTGGGACAACCCGTATCTGACGCTCTATCACCAGCATGACGCCGCCGACATTGAGGTCTTCAAGGCCATGTTCGATAAGGGCATGATCTATCGCGGTCATAAGCCCGTCCACTGGTGCAAGCACTGCCACACCGCACTCGCCGAGGCTGAGATCGAGTACTCCGACGAGACGAGCCCGTCCATCTTCGTGCGCTTTGAGATGACCTCCAAGCCCGCCGGCCTCGAGAACTTCGACGGCCCGGTCGACTTTATCATCTGGACGACCACGCCGTGGACCATCCCCTCCGACCAGGCAGTTTCCCTCAAGCCCGGTGCCGCCTACGTCGCTGTTGAGCACGACGGCCGCGCCGAGGTCATGCTCGAGGACCTGGCTCCCAAGTGCTGCGAGGAGTTTGGCTGGGAGTACACCCCGGTCATGGTCGACGGCAAGCCCTATGTGGTTCCCGCCGAGACCTTCCACCACATCCACTACAAGCAGCCGATCTTTGACGGTGTCGAGGGCGTGGCGCTGCTGGCCGATTATGTCGGTGTCGACGACGGTACCGGTATCGTCCACAACTCGCCCGGCCACGGCGTCGACGACTACTTTGCCTGCCTCAAGGAGGGCATCACCGACATCTGCATGCCGGTCGATGACGACGGCAAGTTCTACACCGGTGAGGAGTTTGGCACCGGTGGCCCCTTCAGCGGTATGGACACCGACGAGGCCAACCCGCACATCATCGAGTTCCTGCGCGAGCGCGGCACCCTCGTCCTCGAGAAGAAGATCACGCACAGCTATCCGCACTGCTGGCGCTGCAAGCACCCGGTGCTCTTCCGTGCTACCGACCAGTGGTTTGTCTCGATGGACAAGACCGGTTTGCGCGAGCAGGCTGGCAAAGAGGTCCGCGAGAACGTCAAGTGGTATCCGGCCCACGCGGCAAACCGCATTGGCGCCATGGTCGAGCAGCGCCCCGACTGGTGCATCAGCCGTCAGCGCAACTGGGGCGTGCCCATCCCCAGCTACACCTGCGCCGACTGCGGCGAGAAGGTCATGAACGACGCCACGCTCGACGCCGTCATCAAGCTCTTCCACGAGAAGGGCTCCGACGCTTGGTTCACCGACGCTCCCGAGAGCTACCTGGGCGAGGCCTGCGTCTGCCCCAAGTGCGGCGGCCATCACCTCAAGGCCGATAAGGACATCCTCGACGTGTGGTGGGATTCCGGCGTCTCCTGGAAGGCCGTCTGCGAGTATCGCCCTGAGCTTGAGTACCCGGCGGATGTGTACCTCGAGGGCTCCGACCAGCATCGTGGTTGGTTCCAGAGCTCGCTGCTCACCTCGGTGGGTGCCAACGGCCACGCCCCGTACAAGGCAGTCGTCTCGCAGGGCTTCACCCTCGACGGCCAGGGCCGCAAGATGTCCAAGTCGCTCGGCAACGTCATCGACCCCAACAAGGTCTGCGACGAGATGGGCGCCGACATCATCCGTCTGTGGGTTGCGTCCGTCGATACCAGCTCCGACGTGTCCATCGACCACGAGATTCTTGCTCGTACGTCCGATGCCTACCGTCGTTTCCGCAACACGCTGCGCTTCCTGCTCTCCGAGCTCGAGGGTCAGTTTGAGCCCGAGAGCGACGGCGTCGCCTTTGCCGACCTGCTGCCGCTCGACAAGCTCATGGTTGCCCGTCTGACCCAGGTTCAGGCCGAGGTCGACGATGCCTACGCCAGCTACGAGTTCCCGCGCGCCTACCGTGCGCTTTACGACTTCGTGGTTACCGAGCTCTCCAACGTGTACCTCGACGCCCTGAAGGACCGTCTGTACTGCGACAAGCCCGGCTCGCTCGAGCGCCGCAGCGCCCAGACCGTGCTCGCCGAGCTCTTCTCGATGCTCATGCGCGACCTTCAGCCGATCCTGTCCTACACGGTCGACGAGGCCATGGCCTATGCGCCCGCCGGCTGCGTCGATCACCAGAAGTACGCCGCGCTGCTCGATTGGTACAAGTCGCCCATCACGGTCGACGAGGCCAATGAGTTTGAGGGCGTGCTCGAGGCTTCGCTCGAGCTCCGTAGCGCCGTGACCAAGGCCCTTGAGGATGCTCGCTCCGCCGGCACCTTCACTAAGAGCCAGCAGGTCCGCGTTAAGGCGGTCGTT
>CABSMB010000111.1 GCA_902478705.1 uncultured Collinsella sp.
CTACTCGACAGTCTCCTCAAGCTCAGAAACGTCGAACTCGAAGTCGTTACCCGGCAGAATCGCGTTGAGCACGATGCCAACCAGCGAGCCCACGGCAATGCCGGACAGCGAAATGGTCACGCCGCCCAGCTCCAACACGATAGCTCCGGCGGTGCTATAGGCAATGCCGAGCGAAAGCACGAGCACCAGCGCGGCCACCAGCACGTTGCGGTTGTTCTGGAAATCGACCTGGTTCTCGATGAGGTTGCGAACACCCACAGCGCTGATCATGCCGTAGAGCACGAGCGACACGCCGCCGATAACGCATGCCGGCATGGCGGCGATGACCGCGGCGAACTTGGGGCAGAACGAAAGCACGATGGCGCAACACGCGGCAATGCGGATTACGCGCGGGTCGAACACGCGCGTCAGGGCGAGCACACCGGTATTCTCGCCATACGTGGTGTTGGCCGGAGCGCCAAAGAGAGAAGCCAGAATCGTGGCGAGACCATCGCCGAGCAGCGTGCGATGCAGACCAGGATCGGCAATGTAGTTGCGCTCGCAGGTGGAGCCGATAGCGGAGATATCACCGATATGCTCGATCATGGTCGCAAAGGCCAGCGGCATGATGGTGATGATGGCCGTCGTGGCAAGACTGCTATCGAGCTGCGCCCCAAAGAGCGCAAACACGGTGTTATCCCACACGATGGGCAAACCAACCCAGGGAGCAGCTGCGACGCCCGAAAAATCGACCTCGCCCAGCGCAGTCGCAACGGCATAGCTCACCACAACGCCCAGCAAAATCGGCACAATCTTGACCATGCCGCGGCCCCAAATGTTGCAGATGACGATAACGGCCACAGCGATAACGGCCACAAGCCAATTGGTCTGGCAGTTGGCGATGGCAGAGCTTGCCAGGATCAGGCCGATGGAAATGACGATGGGGCCGGTCACCACCGGCGGAAAGAAGCGCATAACGCGCTTGGCGCCAAACGCGCGGAAGAGCGCCGCCAGCACCGGATAGAGCAGGCCGGCGCAGGCAACGCCCAGGCACGCATAGGGCAAAAGCTCGGCCTCACCGTTAGGCGCGATGGCGGCATAGCCCGCGATGAAGGCAAACGAAGAACCTAGAAATGCGGGCACCTTGCCACGCGACAGGAAGTGGAAGAGCAGCGTGCCCAAGCCGGCAAACAATAGCGTTGCCGAAACCGAGAGACCAGTGAGCACAGGCACCAGCACCGTGGCGCCAAACATGGCAAACAGATGCTGCAGACCGAGCAAAAACATGCGCGGGCGGCCGAGCGACGATGCGTCGTAGATGGCATCGGCGACAGCGGGCGTCGAGGACTGGGACATGAGAGTCCTTTCAAAATGGAAGGGCGCTCGAGCATAGCGGATTACCTGCCCGAACGATACGATCCGAACCATTGTACGTGATATATGTCGCCCCGCACGCACCGTCCCCGCAAACGGTACTGCTACTTCCAAACGCGCTCGGCAATGCGCCTAACCAGCGCAATCTTTGCCCACTGCTCGTCCTCGGTCAGCTTGTTGCCAATCTCACAGCTGGCAAAGCCACACTGGGGCGACAGATATAGGTTCTCGAGCGGAACATACTTTGCAGCCTCGTGAATACGCTCGACGATGGCATCCTCGTCCTCAAGCTCAGCGGCCTTGGTGGTCACCAGGCCCAACACGACCTTCTTGCCGGGGGCAACATACTTCAGCGGCTCAAAACCACCGGCGCGCGGCGTATCGAACTCCAGGTAAAATGCGTCAACATCCTCGTTTGCAAACAGGTACGGCGCGATGGGGTCGTAGCCGCCCTCAAAAGCGTAGGTGGAGTGGTAGTTGCCGCGGCATACATGCGTGTTAATGACCAGGTCGTCGGGCTTGCCCTCGATGGCTGCGTTGTTGAGCGCCACGCCCAGCTCGCTTACCTTTTGCAGGTCGACCGGGCTCATGCCGGTTTTGGCGACAAAATCGGTATCGCAGTAGATACCCCAGGTGCAGTCATCAAACTGGATGTTGCGGCAGCCTGCAGCGTACAGGTCGGCAATCACCGTGCGATAAGCAGCTGCAATGGCGTCGGCAAGTTCCCCATCGGTCTTATAGACAGCGTGCAGGCTCTCCTGCTGGCCGTCGCAGCGATCGAGCGTGACCTCAGAGAACGTCTGGATAGGCGCCGGGATGGTCTGGCGTGCAACGTGGCCCTCGCCCTCAAGTGCCTTGACAAACTTAAAGTGCTCGACGAAGGGGTGGTTCTCGCCGCTGATGGGGCCGGTCACCACGGCGGTATCGGCCGTGGTCTCCTCGTCGTGGAACATATAGCCCGTACGCGAGGTACGGCGTTCAATGCCGTTGAGTCCCCACATAAAGTCGAGGTGCCAGTAACTGCGGCGAAACTCGCCATCAGTAATCACCTGCAGGCCAGCGGACTTTTGCTTGTCCACCAGGTCGCGAATGGCCTCATCCTCGACGGCCTTAAGACCGGCGGCGTCGAGTGTGCCCGCAGCATAGGCGGCACGGGCGTCCTTTAC
The DNA here is from genome assembly GCA_902478705.1 of uncultured Collinsella sp. Taxonomy (GTDB): domain Bacteria; phylum Actinomycetota; class Coriobacteriia; order Coriobacteriales; family Coriobacteriaceae; genus Collinsella. The sequence goes on from CABSMB010000111.1 coordinate 2,520, forward strand.
GGCCTGTGGACGAAGAAAGCTGCCGACGATATCGGCGCGAAACGGCGCGTTCAGCGTGGTTAAAGCACTCATAGATATCTCCCTTTGCATTGGTTGCTTTACTGGGACAAAGTATGAGCGCTCATATAGCCATCGTAAAATATACGTTTATAACAGTTTGATATAGATGCTTCCTATATCAGTTGGGACTGCCATGAAGAGATTTGACCTGTACAGGACGCAGCAGTCTAGATATGCTGACGGATCGCGTCGATATAGGCTTGACCGTAGCGCGTAAGCGTCGTGTTCTTGCGCGTGATGATGCCGATCTCCATGTACTCATCCACATCGAGCGGAATCGAGATAATGCCGGGGCCGTTGAGTTCGTGGCTAATTACGCCCGAGCACACCGTGTAGCCGTTGAGGCCCATGGCCAGGTTGAACAGCGTCGCACGGTCGCGCACGCGGATATTCTTGCGACGCTCAAACGTCGAGGTCAGCTCCTCGGAATAGTAAAACGAGTTGTAACTGCCCTGCTCGTAGGACAGGAACGGGTAGTCTTCCAAGTCCTCGAGCGTCACGCTGGAGCGGCCAGCCAGCGGATGGTCGGCACACACAAAGACGTGTGGCGTGGCGCAGAAGAGCCCTTCGAACACGAGCTCGTTGGCGGCGAGCATGCGCTCGATAACCTCGCGATTATGCTCGGACAGGTACAAGATGCCGAGCTCGCTTTTCATATGCGCGACGTCCTCGATAATCTCGTGAGTCTGCTCCTCGCGCAGGGTAAAGTCGTAACGCGCGGCATCGAACTCACGGATCACATCGACAAACGCGTTGACGGCAAAGGAATAATGCTGGCAGCTCACACTAAAGTGCGGCACCTGCTCGGATGTGCCCTTGTACTTGCCCTCGAGCAGATCGGCCTGATCGAGTACCTGGCGCGCGTAGCCCAAGAAGGTCTCGCCTTCCTCGGACACAATGACGCCCTTGTTGGTGCGCTCAAAGATGTGCACGCCCATCTCGTTTTCGAGATCGCGAATCGATGCGGTAATCGAAGGCTGCGACACAAAGAGCCGGCGCGAGGCCTCGGTAATGCTGCCGCATTCGGCAACTTTGACGACATACCTGAGCTGCTGAAGCTTCATAGCTTTCTCCCTAGACGTTCGTGACGTCGAAACCCGTCGCATCCATCTGACGCATAAACGGCGGCATCTCCCCCGTCGCGGCACAGGCGGCAATCTGATGCAGAGCCCCGGCAACTGCATCGTCTGCCGCGGCGCCGATATGCCAGCGTGCGGCAGCCGTGACGGCCTCGTTGGCATTGGCGACCGCAACGGAGTTGGGAACGGCATCGATCATGGGCAGATCGTTATCGGAATCGCCAAATACGGCCACCTCGTCGGGCGTCAGGTCCAAAGCGCGCGCCAACTCCAGCGCAGCGCAACCCTTGTCCCAACCTGCTGGAAGGATGTCAAACAGGCGCACTCGGTTGTTGGGAAACACAAGCGAGAGTTCCGGCACCTCAGCGGCAACGCGCTCGCGTAGCTCCGCGAGCTCCTCACGCGAACGGGCACTCCAGATATTCGCCTTGAACACCGGCGCTTCATCGACGACGGGACGGCACGGAGCCTCTTCGCCTTTGAGCCATGCGTTGCCGCCCGACTCCATGGCGCGACGAACGCGCTCGGGATCACTCGTCACGCAATAGGCATCGTTGCCCCAAAAGTCATCGCCCAGGCCATAGACTTTTAGAAATGTATCGTCGGTCTCTTGCTCCAGATAGTCGGCCAAACGCATCAGAGCGTCGTTGTCGATTGCGTGCGATGCGACTACTTCGCCGCCGACAAACATCACCTGGCCGTTACAGAACGCGCCAGTCGAAAAACACTCGGAACGATTTTTGAACATCCAGCCCATCGCGGACGGCTGGCGACCCGAAACCGGGCCAAAGTGCAGACCCGCCGCCTGCATGGCATGGATGCCCTCGATGGCATAGTCGCTGGCGCCGTCTTGCCCAGCAGGAATCAGCGTATCGTCCATATCGGTCAGCACAAGTTTGATCATAGGGTCCCCTCGGTCATTCTTTATCCCGTCTATTGTACCGACCTGCCAAAAAGGGACAGGTTTATTTTGGCAGGTTTTATCTGGGAAAACGCAGCCCCTGTTGCTACCTGCCAAAATAAACCTGTCCCTTTTTGGCAGGTGCGCTAGTATAGGGAGCAACAGATTCGATGCGGGAGTGCCGGCGGTGCAAACCACAAGGCTGAGAGGGCAATGGGCCCAATCCTTTGAACCTGTCAGTTAATGCTGGCGTAGGGAGCATGCCGCCTTTACAGGGGCGCTGTCTATGCACAGCGCCCCTTTTCTATGCCAAGGAGGCATGTGCAGTGATCGATTCGGAACAGCTTAAGCAACATGTGGTCAAGGCCGTGGAGGAGATTCGCGCCACCAATCCGATGGCCGGCTCCATCACCAACACGGTGACGATCGACTTTGTCGCCAACGCGCAGCTCGCCGTGGGCGGTTCGGCCGCCATGGTCTACCTGCCCGACGAGGGCGAGGCGCTCGTTGCCGGCGGCGGCGCCATCTACCTCAACATGGGCACGCTCTTCCCCATCTACGAGCAGACGATTCCCCGCGCAGCCAAGGCGGCACACGACGCCGACAAGCCCTGGGTGCTCGACCCGGTGGGTCTGGGCATCGGCAGCTTGCGCACCCAGCTGGTAAACGAGCTCAAGCAGTACAAGCCCGCCATCGTGCGCGGCAACGCTTCCGAGATCATCGCGCTCGCCGGCCTGTGGGGCCTTGAGGGTGAGGCCGCAGACCTGAGCCGTGTACGCGGTGTCGACACCACCGATACGGTTGACGCTGCCCGCGACGCCGCCGTGGCACTCGCCCGCTACACCGGCGGCGCCGTGGTGGTCTCGGGCGAGGTCGACCTGATCACCGACGGCTCGACCGTGGCCAAGTCCCACGG
>CABSMB010000112.1 GCA_902478705.1 uncultured Collinsella sp.
GCTCGTAGCCAAGCCGCGGTCCACCCCAGATTTCCTGAATGCCACGTGATAGTAGAAGGCCGCACAGGCTAACCCCTGAAAACAATCCGCAGACCAGAAACGCCCCCGTTCGTAGCTCCGGAGGAGCAGAACGGGAGCGTTTCATTGGTCGAGGACGTTTTCAGGGGTTAGCCCGTACGGCCTTCGGGCGAGTGCGTCCGCTACTCAGCCATCTGAGCCTGGACGGCGGTGATGGCCACGACACCCACGATGTCGTCGGCAGAGCAGCCGCGCGAAAGGTCGTTGACCGGCTTGGCGATGCCCTGCAGGATGGGGCCGTAGGCGTCAGCGCCAGCGAAGCGCTGGACCAGCTTGTAGCCGATGTTGCCTGCCTCGAGGTCGGGGAACACGAGCACGTTGGCCTTACCGGCGACGGAGGAGCCGGGAGCCTTGAGCTGGGCGACGGTGGGGACGATAGCGGCATCGAGCTGCAGGTCGCCGTCGATGGCGAGCTCGGGAGCCTTCTCCTTGCAGAACTTCACGGCCTCCTGGACCTTCTTGGCGACCTCGCCACCGGCGGAGCCCATGGTGGAGTAGGAAAGCATGGCCACGTGCGGCTCAACATTGCCCATAAAGGTAGACCAGGAGTGAGCGGAGGCGATGGCGATCTCGGAGAGCTCGTCGGAGGACGGGTTGATGTTGAGGCCGCAGTCGGCGAAGATCAGCGTGCCGTCGGTGCCGAACTGCGGGGTGTCGGTGCACATCACGAAGAAGGCCGAGACCAGCTTGGTGCCCGGGGCGGTCTTGAGGATCTGAAGCGCGGGGCGCAGGGTGTCGGCCGTGGAGTGGCAGGCGCCGGAGACCAGGCCGTCGGCGTCGCCCATCTTGACCATCATGGTGCCAAAGTAGGTGGCGTCCATCACCTGGGCGCGAGCCTGCTCGATGGTAACGCCCTTCTTGGCGCGGAGCTCGGCAAACTTCTGCGCATACTCCTCGTGCTTCTCGGCGTTGCGCGGGTCGATGACGGTAGCGCCGGGAACGTCGATCTCGTCGGGGTTGCCCAGGATGACGATCTTTGCCAGGCCCTCCTCGATGATTTTGGTGGCGGCGACGATGGTGCGCGGGTCCTCGCCCTCGGGCAGGACGATGGTCTTAAGGTCGGCCTTGGCGGCAGACTTCATACGGTTTAGGAAATCGCTCATGTTACTCCTTACAAGCGTTTCGCTAAGCTCCAGGCGCCCGGCTGTACACGAATAAACCCGCTGCTAGCGGGTTTACCTTTCAATAATGTACGCCGCGGTGCTTGAGCTTTCCTTGTGTGGCAAGCTCATTATAGGACGCATTAGCGCTATAATCGCTCTGATAAATATGTCTCGAAGAATGTTCGAGAAAAGCCCAGCTAACGAGCCTGTGGCTTTTGACAAGGAGTATCGATGCAGATTACCTCAGGCCTGCCTGAAGGCTTTAATGCCGGTGCGTACGACATGATCGTTGTCGGCGCCGGTTATGCCGGTGCCGTTTGCGCCCGCCGTCTTGCCGAAACCATCGGCTATCGTGTTGCCGTTTTGGAGCGCCGTAGCCACATTGCGGGTAACGCCTACGACTGCGCTGATGAGGCCGGGATCCTGGTCCACGAGTATGGTCCGCACATCTACCATACCTTTAACGAGCGCGTTCACAATTTCCTGTCGCGCTTTACCAAGTGGACGGACTACCAGCACAAGGTGCTCGCCAACATCAACGGCACCCTTATGCCCGTGCCCTTTAACCATGCGAGCCTCAAGCTTGCCTTTGGCGATGAACGCGGCGAGGAACTGTACCAAAAGCTCGTGGAGACCTTTGGCAAGGACGTCAAGGTGCCCATCATGGAGCTGCGCAAGAAGAACGACCCGGATCTTGCCGAGGTCGCCGATTACGTCTACGAGAACGTCTTTTTGCATTACACCATGAAGCAGTGGGGCCAGACGCCCGATCAGATCGACCCCTCGATCACCGGCCGCGTTCCCGTCTTTGTGGGCGATGACGATCGCTACTTCCCGCAGGCTCCTTTCCAGGGCATGCCGCAGGACGGCTATACCGCGCTGTTCGAGCATATGCTCGACCACGATCTGATTGATGTGTTCTGCGACGTGGACGCCCGCGACCTCTTCGAGATCGACGAGACCACCGTCAAGATCGACGGCAAGGTCTATGGTGGCGAGATCGTCTACACCGGTCCACTCGACGAGCTGTTCAACCTCGACCTGGGCGCGCTGCCGTACCGCACGCTCGATATGAAGTTCGAGACGCTCGATATGGACCAGTTCCAGCCTGTGGGCACCGTCAACTACACCACGAGCGAGGATTACACGCGTATCACCGAGTTCAAGAACATGACCGGTCAGGTCCTGCCCGGCAAGACCACCATCATGAAGGAGTACTCCAAGGCCTATACGCCCGGCTCGGGCGAGACGCCGTACTACGCTATCCTGGAGCCCGAGAACCGTGAGCTCTACGAGCGCTATCTTGAGCGTGTCCAGAACCTGACGAACTTCCACCCGGTGGGTCGTCTGGCCGAGTATCGTTACTACGATATGGACGCCGTGACCAATTCCGCCCTCGATCTTTCGGATGAGATTATCGCCTGCCATGCATAAAGTCATAACATTCGGTATTCCCTCGTATAACGCCGCCAAGGACATGGACCATTGCATCACCTCCATCTTGGAGGGGAGCAATTACGCCACCGATATCGAGATTATCGTGGTGGACGACGGCTCCAAGGACGAGACGGCCGCCAAGGCCGACGAGTGGGAGGCACGTTATCCCGGTATTATTCGCGCGGTACACCAGGAGAACGGCGGCCACGGTATCGCCGTCCTCTCGGGCCTGCGTGAGGCGCAGGGCACCTACTATAAGGTTGTCGACTCGGACGACTGGCTCGACGGTGCGGCGCTTTCGACCATGCTGTCGATTCTGCGTGGCTTTGAGGAGCGCGACCAGCGCGTCGACCTGTTCATCTCGAACTACGTGTACGAGAAGGTTTACGAGGGCACGCATACCGCTATTGGCTACAAGTTTGCCCTGCCGCGCAAAAAGATTTTCTCTTGGGACAAGATCGGGCACTTCCGTCCCGATCAGAACCTGCTCATGCACAGCCTGTGCTATCGCACCGATGTACTGCGCGAGTCCAATCTGCCTATGCCGGCACACACGTTCTACGTGGATAATATCTACGCATATGTGCCGCTGCCGCGCTGCAAGACCATGTACTACGCCGACATCGACCTTTATCGCTACTTTATCGGTCGCGAGGGCCAGAGCGTCAATGAGGCCACGATGGTCAAGCGCCTGGGTCAGCAGTTCCGCGTAACGCGCATCATGATGGAATCGTTCCACCTGTACCAGGACGTTGAGTCTTCGCGTCTGCGTTCGTACATGATGGGCTACTTCACCATGATGATGGCGATTTGCTCGGTGCTCACCAAGCTTTCCGAGGAAGATTGTGCCGATGAGCGTCTGAAGACGCTGTGGAAGGACCTGAAGGAGTACGACGAGCGCATGTATCGTCGCGCTCGCTACGGCGTGGTCGGTTTCTTTACCAACTTGCGTGGACGGGCCGGAGACAAAACCACACTCGGCCTATACCATCTTGCCTCAAAGATCTTCAAATTCAACTAACTGCTGAGTAATCGCTGCTGATAGGTTGACTGGGCCCCTTGGCCTTTAGTTTGCTACTGCGAACAGTCCTGCTCGCACGGAAAGCACATTAAGTGCTTTCCGGCTCGTGCGGAACTTGTATCAAACTAAAGGCCAAGGGGCCTTTGCTATAAGAATCGATTGTCAGGCTGCCTGAATTTGAAGATCTTGGACGCGCGGTACACAGGGGCCTGGGCTGAAAGGGATCTAGTTGAGTAGGTTGCCCGGTGGAGCTTGGTTATGTTTGTCGCGAGTTCCGCACGAGCCGAAGAGCACTTAATGTGCTCTTCGTGCGAGCCAGGACTGTAGAGCAGCAAACATAACCAAGCCCCACCGGGCAACCGGTCAGGTTAGGCTACTTCGCGGCACCCGGGATGCCGTGGGAGGTTTTGGCGGTTTTGGCTCCGTTTACGATGGCGGTTTGCAAAGCCCTTACGGCGAGCATGCCCAGCAGGTCTAGGGGTACGGCGGCGCTTGTCTGAGCGTCTAGTTTGCCGCTGGCGAGGGTGTAGATGGTGTCGCCGTCGTTGGTGGTGTGCGTGGGGCGGATGGCGTGGGCATAGGCGTCTGCGGCCATCTGGGAGACCTTGGTGGCCTGGGCCTTGGTGAGCTCAACGTTGGTGACGATGCAGCTGATGGTGGTGTTGGTGCGGTCGAGCGGCATCTGCATAGAGCCGGCGGCGGCAAAGGCGGCGAGCTCCATGTCGACGATCTGGTCGCTATCTGCTGCAGCGCGCATGCCGGCGACCCATTCACCGGTGAAGGGGTCGACGACGTTGCCGCAGGCATTGACCGAGACCACGGCGCCCACCTTAACAGGGCCGAGTGCCACGGCGGCAGCGCCTAGGCCAGCCTTCATGCAGGTGGCGGGGCCCATGAGCTTGCCCACGGTGGCACCGGTGCCGGCACCTACATTGCCCTGCTCGAGCGCGGTGGGGGTGTTGTCGAGCGCCTCACGCACGGCGGAGATGCCAGCCTCAATGTCGGGGCGCACGGTGGGGTCGCCAAAGGCGAGATCGAAGATACAGCTGGAGCACACGATAGGCACCTGCGTGGGGCCGACGGGAAGGCCGATGCCGCGGCTCTCGAGCTCGCGGGCGACGCCGCTTGCGGCCTCCAGACCAAAGGCCGATCCACCCGAAAGGCAGACGGCGTGTACCTTGTCCACGGTGTTCTCGGGACGCAGCAGGTCGGTCTCGCGCGATGCCGGGGCACCGCCGCGAACGTCAACACCGCCGGTGGCGCCCTCGGGTGCCACGATTACGGTGCAACCGGTACCGGCCTCCTCGTCCGTATAGTTGCCAAAGCAAAAGCCATCGACATCGCAAACGTCAATGGCCTCAAGCAGTGTGTCCATGTTTTACTCCTATCGGTTTTCCGCCGGGCCTTATGCCCGGTCGGGATCCGTACGGTACGCCGAAATTGTAGGCGCTGGGGGATACCCAGCGCCAGATGCAATTACGATAGTTTTTGAATCGCGCGCGCGACGCGTGCGATGGGCAGGCCCACCACGTTGTAGAAGTCGCCCGAAATATCATGTACGAGCATGCGCCCGCCGACGCCCTGGATGCCGTAGGCGCCGGCTTTGTCCATGGGCTCGCCCGAGGCGACGTAGCGCTCAATCTGCTCGTCGGTGAGCTCATAGAACGTCACGTCGGTCACATCGACAAACGACAGGCTCTCGGCGGCATGCGGGGCTCTGGTGTCTCCGGCTCTAACGATGCAGACGCCGGTTGCGACCTGGTGCGTGCGCCCCGAGAGCTCGTGGAGCATGGTGCGTGCTTCGTCCTCGTTTGCCGGCTTACCT
>CABSMB010000113.1 GCA_902478705.1 uncultured Collinsella sp.
GCTTTATCGGCAAGATCGACTACACCGCGGGCATCTACTGTCTGGTCGCCTCGTTTACCGGCTACTTTACGTCGCTTGCCCTGGGTACCGAGTACGAAGCGAATGTCATCGCCAGCGTTCCCGCTATGACGCCCACAACGGTCGTCATCGTTGTTATCAGCGCCATCATCTTCGGTCTGACGGCACGCCTCTTTGCCTGGTCGGTTCGAACCGTCAAGAGCCTGTACGGCCGCTTTATCACCAACTACATTGCTCGCGCACTCGTGGGCGCGCTCGTGGTGCTCGCGGCCTACGCGATGCTCGACGCCTGGAAGTATGCCGGCCTTGCCACCTGGCTCTCGGGCGCCGGGTTCGCCGGTAACACGACCCTTGCCGACGCAGCCATCAAGCTCGTGGTGACGGCGCTCACCCTGGGTGCCGGCTTCCAAGGCGGCGAGGTCACGCCCCTGTTTGGTATCGGTGCGGCGCTCGGCGGCTGGATCGGTTGCCTCGTCGGAATCGACCCCAGCTTTCTGGCAGCGCTGGGTATGCTCGGCGTGTTCTGCGCCGGCCTCAACGTGCCCATCACCACCTGCATGATGGCCATCGACCTGTTCCACGGCACGGCAGCCGGCTTCTTCGTGATCGTAGCGTTTATCAGCTACCTAACCGGCGGACACCGCGGCGTGTACCCCGCCCAGCGTATCATCTCACCCAAGCGCCGTTCGCTTATTGTGGACGAGGGCGGTACGGTGGCGGATGCTATCGAGCGCCACAACGACCTGATAGAGTAGACGTAAATATCCGCCGTGCAGCCACAATCGGGGCAACGCAACCCGAGCGCGACCGCACCGTCACACCATACGCCGGGAGTCGCCCCATGCACGCAACTGATTTTGGTCGCACGCTCATCATCGCCAACCCCGCCGCCCAGTCTGGTGCGGCGCGCGAAGTTGCCGAGCGCCTGCAGCGCTTTTTGGATATGACCGCGCGCGCATCCCAGTTTGACTTAGTGCTGACTGAGCGCATGGGGCATGCCAAGGAACTTGCCGCACGGGCCCAAGGCTACCGCACGGTTATCGCACTCGGCGGCGACGGCGTGATCCACGAGGTCGTCAATGGCTTGATGGCGCAAGAAGAGGCGGTCCGTCCCGCCCTTGCCGTCCTACCCGTGGGATCCGGCAACGATTTTGCCCAAACGCTCGGTATCGACGATTTCTCCGGCAAAGATTTTGGCGCGCTGCTCACCTGCGAGCTGCGGCGTCAGGACATCGGGCGCATTCGCTCGTGGAGTCCTGCGAGCGGCAGCGGCGAGGCTGCCGTTGAGTACTACGATCAGACGCTTTCGGTCGGCATCGATGCCGCCATCGGCCTGGGCACCACCGAGCTGCGCAAAAAGACGGGCCTCACCGGCGCGCCACTCTACACCCTATCGGGACTTGAGCAGTTTGGTCTGCGCTACCGCAACTACCCCATGACCATCAGTTTTGATGGCGCGCCAGCCGAGCGCGTGCGGGCGATTATCATGGCGATTCAGCTGGGTCCTACCTATGGCTCGGGCTATCGCATCTGTCCCAACGCCGACCCGTGCGACGGCATACTCGACGTCTGCTACGCCTGCGGCCCCGTTCCGCGCGCGGTCGCGCTTCCCATGTTCCTTTCGGCCAAAGATGGCCACCATACCAAGCTGCCGCCGGTTCGCATGCGCCGCTGTCGCCATGCCGAGCTTACCTTTGAGGAGCCCGACTACCCCATCCAGGCCGACGGCGAACCCATCGTCGCCTCGCGCATCGAGGTCGACGTCCTCGCCGGCGCCCTCCACGTCTGGCACCCAACCCGCTAACCCCACCTAAGTTGCGGTGAAATAGGGACTGTTTATGCAGCAAAAGCCGCAAAACAGTCCCTATTTCACCGCAACGTATTGAGGAGATCATTCCTCCCCGTCCGGCTTGCGACGGTTGGCCTTTTTAATCGCGTTGAAGTGCTTGTCGTTGAGTCTGCGCTGGCGCGATCGCTGTGGCACCTTGGTCTTTACACGTCGGCGCGGCGGACGCCCGCGACGCTCGAGCTCAGCGCGTAGCTTACGCAGACAGCAGCTGCGATTCTGAAACTGACTACGGCTCTCGCGCGCCGTCACGACAATCCCCGTGGGCCCATGTTTCATGCGTACCGCCGAGTCCGTCGTGTTCACACCCTGGCCGCCCGGGCCCGTCGCGCGAAACACCTGTACCGCGCAGTCGCGTGCCAACTCCTCGACCGACATCTCGGCATAGCGCGCATACTCGCGCCATCCCATCTTGTTCTCATCCATATCAACACCTCCCCTCATACAAAAAAATGTGACAAAGGGAAAGCCCCTTTGTCACATCGCATACCAATCGCTTATGTCGCGCGCTTAGGCGAAGGTGATCTCGCCGGTCTCACAGTCCATATCGGCGATACGGGCCAGGCTCTCGACGCGGAAGCCACGCTCGCGGAGCTTATCGCCACCGCCCTGGAAGCCCTTCTCCACCGCAATGCCAATACCGGACACCTCGGCACCCGCAGCCTCGCAGATCTTGATAAGGCCCTCGAGCGCGCAGCCGTTGGCCAAGAAGTCGTCAATAATCAGGACCTTGTCGCCCTCGGACAGGAAGCGCTTGCCGACGATGACCGGGTACTCCTTCTGCTTGGTAAAGGAGTAGATGGTCGTGGCATACTGCTCGCCGTCAAGGTTGATGGACTGGGCCTTCTTGGCAAAGACCACCGGCACGCCGCCAAAATGCTGGGCTGCAATGCAAGCCATGCCAATGCCCGAAGCCTCGATCGTCAGGATCTTGTTGATCTCGACACCCTCGAACAGACGGGCCCACTCGGCGCCCATGTGGTCGAACAGCTCAACGTCGCACTGGTGGTTGAGGAAGGCATCAACCTTAAGGACGTTACCGGCCTTTACGATGCCGTCATGGCGAATACGATCCTCAAGCTCCTGCATGGCGCAACCCCTTCTCGCGGCAACGATACCGCGCGATTAATAAACGTTGTTCGATAGTCTACCACGGACCGACCCCCGACCGCCCCACAAGCCGTATCGCACCATAAAGCTGCAAGACCAGTAGACAGGCCCGATTCGTGGCAGACAGCCTCCCAACACGCTAATGCCGGGTGCGCGTCCTCACCAAACGTACCAATGTGAGCGCAAAGCCCACGGTAGCAACGGCCATCAGCACGTAGAATACCAAACGGAAGCCAAAGAGGAACACGTCCGGACGACCCGCCACATAGCTCGTGACCGTCTTGCCCATCGCCGCGCTCGTCTGTCCATACAGGATGCGCGACGCCGCCGTAATACCCAGCGCTATGCCCGCATAGCGCGCCAAGCTGCTCAAGCTGCCCGCAAAGCCAAGCGCCTCACGCGGAGCCGAACCCATATACAGCGAATTATTGGGACTCTGGAAGATCGACGTGCCGCACGACATAAACGCAACGCAGCACACGATCATCAAGATGGAAGAGTGCTCGTCAAGCGTGCTCACCGCAAAGAGACCGCACACGTACACGCCCAGGCCAACGGCCGTGGGCGCTTCACAACCAACACGGTCGGACACCGAGCCCGAAAGCGGGCCCACAAAGGCATTCACGACCGGCATCGCCAAAAACAACAGGCCGGAGATATCGGAGCTAAAGCCGTGGGCGTCCTGAAAGTAGAACGGCAGCACAAACTCGGAGGCACCGATACCCACGAACACGATAAGCATGCAAGCCAGGTTAATCGTGAAAGCCGAGCTCGCAAAGCAGCGACGCGCCGCCTCTGTCAACGGCATAGGGCGTTCGCCAGCCTCCGGCTTCACATGCGGCAGCGTATAGAGTCCCACGATAAACGAGATTACGCCAATGGGCAGATTGATAAGGAAGATGCTCTCCCAGGGAAAGCTCGCCACCAGCACGCCGCCGAGCACGGGGCCGCACATCATGCCAAGAGCCACAAAGGTCGCCAGAATGCCCATGGCACGGCCGCGCTCACGCGCCGGAAACGACTCGGTGATGATGCCCATATTGTTGGCCATCGCGGCGGCACAGCCAATGCCCTGCACGAAACGCGCCAAGATAAGCACCTCAAGCGAAGCCGAAAGCCCGCAAAGCAACGAGCCACCCGTAAAGACGATTACACCAAGCTGGAACACATTCACCTTGCCGCGCACATCGCCCAAGCGGCCAAACGGCAGCATGGCGACGCACGTCGCGAGCAGATACACCGAGCTCACGAGCTGAATGCGGTCGAGACCCACCCCCAGCTCCTTTTGCATCACTGGGAGCGCCACCGTCACGATGCTCGCATCCAGACACGCCATAAAGGTCATGACGAGCACGGTGAACAGAATCGCCCATTTATTCTTACCGTGGGTGTCGCCCTCTAGGGCAATGTGTTCGCGGCGCAGCTGCTCGGCAGTTTTCTCCATGTATATCCTTTCTATCGTGCAACGCAAAAACGGGACCCCAATCGCCTACAAACGGACACGATCGGGGTCCCGCCTACGGAATCGGAACTATGAGGACGTCGTCAGCCGAAAAGCCGTCCCACGCCTCGCACGCACGCTAGCCTAGCACTGCTCGAGCGCCTGCTCAAGGTCGGCAATCAGATCGGCCGTGTCCTCAAGGCCGCACGACAGGCGCACCATGTCGGCGGAGATGCCGCAGGCGATGAGCTCCTCGTCGTTCATCTGGCGATGGGTGGCGTTTGCCGGGTGCAGGCAGCAGGTGCGAGCATCGGCCACGTGCGTGGCAATCTGGGCGAGCTTAAGACTCTTCATAAAGGTCTCGGCCGCCGCACGACCACCGGTAAAGCCAAAGCTCACGACGCCGCAGGTACCGTTGGGCATGTACTTCTGAGCCATGTCGTAGTACTTGTCGCCCTCCAGGCCCGGATAGCTCACGAAGCGCACCTTGGGATGGCCCTGCAGGAACTTGGCGACCGCCAGACCGTTCTCGCAATGGCGCGGCATACGCACGTGCAGGCTCTCGAGCGAGCTGTTCAGGAAGAACGCCGCCTGCGGGTTCTGCATGGGGCCGAGGTCGCGCATGAGCTGAGCGGTTGCCTTGGTAATGAAGGCACCCTCGCGACCGAACTTCTCGGCATACGTCACGCCGTGGTAGCTCTCGTCGGGCGTGGTGAGACCCGGGAACTTATCCGCATGGGCCATCCAGTCAAACTGGCCGTGATCGACGATCACGCCACCCAGGTAGGCCGCATGGCCATCCATGTACTTAGTGGTGGAGTGCGTGACGATGTCGGCGCCCCACTCAAAGGGACGGCACATCACGGGCGTCGGGAAGGTGTTGTCGACCATCAGCGGTACGCCGTGGTCGTGCGCGGCCTTGGCAAAGCGCTCAATATCGAGCACGGCAAGGGCGGGGTTGGCAATCGTCTCGCCAAAGACGCTGTCTCTTATACACATCTCCGAGCCCACGAGACTAAGGCGAATCTCGTA
>CABSMB010000114.1 GCA_902478705.1 uncultured Collinsella sp.
GCCACCGATAATACCGATCAGGATAGCCATGAGGAAGAACCAGGTGGAAGCCTCGTCGAAGTACCACTGGCCAATGGGCAGGCCGGTGATCAGGGCAGACCAGCCCTGGACGACGGCGTTACCGTCGGCGTCGTAGACAGCGCCAGCGTCGAAGAAGTTGGCGACGCCCTCGTTGAGGTCGGCCAGCGGGATGAAGCCGACGATCATGACGACGAAGGTGAAGGCGAAGGCGATCAGAACACCCTTCTGACGACCGGTGAGCTTGACCTCCTTGTTAACCTCGGAAGCAGCCTTGCCATGAGCCTCTTCGGCGTCCTTGAGCTCCTGCATCGACAGGATGGTGGAACCCTTGTCAGCCTTGACCTTCTTGGCATAGCTCATCACGAAGACGATCGACATAGCGGTGGTGACAATCCACAGGACGGCGCCGAGGCCGATGATGATGGACTGGTTGACCTCAATGCCAACGCCGGTCAGAGCGTCGACGGCAGCGCCAACGGCAAACGGGTTAACCGTGGAGCCCAGGCAGCCGCAGCCAGCGCCGAGCAGGACGGTAGCGGCGCCGACCATGGGGTCGAAGCCAGCGGCCATCATGGTAGCGGCGAGCAGGGCGTAGAAGGGAACGGTCTCCTCGCACATACCATAGGTGGTACCGCCGAGGGAGAAGATGAGCATAAGGACAGGAATGAGCATAATCTCGTTGCCCTTAAGCTTCTGCACCAGAACGGCGATGCCGTTGTCCAGAGCGCCGGTCTCGGTCATCATGCCGAGGAAGCCGCCCAGGATCATAACGAAGAGGCAGACGGGCAGAGCGTCAGCAAAGCCCTTAACCGGGGCGGTGCAGAAATCGCTCAAGCGGGCTGCAGTAACCTCGCCACCGGACGTGCCGGAGACGATAACGGTAATCACTGCGACAATTGCCAGCAGAGCAAGAAGAATGGTGAACGATGAAGGCATACCGCGCTTTTTCTTAGCGGTCTCAGTCATGGTTCTCATCCCCCCTTCATAAATCATTTAACTGATCTCGCTCGAAGCGGCTCTTCCGTGCCGTGCATGCCGCTTGGTGCGAGATATTTACCAGACAAAACCGCTCGGGGTGTGCAGCAATACACCCCGAGCGGGATGCTAGATGCTCTTACTTGAGCGTGGCGTACATGACAGCCTTGATGGTGTGCATGCGGTTCTCGGCCTCGTCAAAGACCTTGGAAGCGGGGCTCTCGAAGACCTCGTCGGTGACCTCCTGCTCGGTGATGCCGAACTGCTCGCACTTCTCGGCGCCAATGGTGGTGTTGGTGTCGTGGAAGCTGGGCAGGCAGTGCAGGAAGATGGCACCCGGGTTGGCCATAGCCATGACCTCGGAGGTGACACGATACGGGGTGAGCTGAGCGATGCGCTCGGCCCAGACCTCGTCGGGCTCGCCCATGGAGACCCACACGTCGGTGTAGAGAACGTCAGCGCCGGCGACGCCGTCCTTGACGTCGGTGGTCAGCTTGATCGTGCAGCCGTTGGCCTCGGCGATGGGCTTGCAGGCCTCGATGACGTCGTCAGCGGGCATGCACTCCTCGGGGCCGCAGGCCACGAAGTTCATGCCGAGCTTGGAGCAGACGACCATGAGGGAACGAGCGACGTTGTTCTTGCAGTCGCCCATGAAGACGAGGGTCTTGCCCTTGATGTCGTAGTTGAAGTTCTCCTGGACAGTCAGGATGTCGGCGAGCATCTGGGTGGGGTGCCACTCGGTGGTCAGACCGTTCCAGACGGGCACGCCGGACTTAGCGGCGAGCTCCTCGACGTCGTCCTGGGCAAAGCCACGGAACTCGATGCCGTCATACATGCGGCCGAGAACGCGAGCGGTGTCCTCGATGGACTCCTTCTTGCCCATCTGCGACGAACCCGGATCGAGGTAGGTGACGCCCATGCCCAGATCCATGCCGCCGACCTCGAAAGCGCAGCGGGTACGAGTGGAGGTCTTCTGGAAGAGCAGGACGATGTTCTTGCCCTCGAGATAACGGTGCGGAACGCCAGCGCGCTTCATATCCTTGAAGTTCTTGGAGAGCTTGAGCAGGTACTCGATATCCTCGGTGGTGAGGTCGAGGAGCTTGAGGAAGCTACGGCCGGAGAGGTTAACACCCATGGTTCGTTTCCTTTCGAAAAAAATGAATTACGTAAGTATTAGTGTCGCCCGTTTGACGGGCGAAACCGGTGCGGTTGTAGGGGGACCGCACCGGAAACGGAAAAACTTAGAGGTCCTCGCGCCAGAAGGGCATGCTCATGCAGCGCGGGCCGCCGCGGCCGCGGGAGAGCTCGGCGGAGGGCACGACGAGAAGGTCCAGGCCCTCCTTGTACAGCACGTCGTTGGTGACGGTGTTGCGGGCGTAGACGCAGATCTTGCCGGGCTCGACGCACAGGGTGTTGGAGCCGTCGTTCCACTGCTCGCGGGAGGCCGCGATCGGGTCGCCGCCGCCGCAGGGGATCAGCTTGACCTGGTCGACGCCGGTGGCGTCCTCCAGGACGTGCTCGAGGGTGTCCTCGATCAGGCGGATGTTCACGTCGCCCGGGTTCTTGCCGGCGGTCAGCTCGTAGACGCGCAGGGTGCCCATGATGGCGGGGTGGATCGTGAACTTATCGACGTCGATCTGGGTGAAGACCGTGTCGAGGTGCATGAAGGCGCGCGAGACCGGGATGTCGAAGGCCAGGATGCGCTCGACCTTGGAGTCGGAGTTCCAGAAGATGTTCTGGGCCATGACGTCGATGGCCGCGGCCTGGGTGCGCTGGGAGATGCCGACGGCGAGGGTCTTCTCGTTGATGTTCAGCACGTCGCCGCCCTCGGTGTGGAACTGGCAGTCGCGGCGGAAGTACAGGGAGACGTCCTTGTAGTCGGGGTGGTACTTGAAGACGTACTTGCCGTACAGGGTCTCGCGGTTGCGGGTGACCGAGTACATGCGGTTGAGGTTGACGCCCTCGCCGACGACCGCGAACGGGTCGCGGGTGAAGTAGAGGTTGGGCATCGGGTCGATGATCAGGTCGGACTCGGACTCGGAGTTGACCAGGGAGTCGAGGGTCGTGGACGCCGTGAGGGGCATGTCGATCTCGGCCTTGGTCATGCCGGCCATGGTCTTCTTGACGAACTCGAGGTTGTCCTCGATGGAGTCCAGCTTCTCGCGGACGATCTGCGGCATGTGCTGGCCGCGGATGCCGGCCTCGGCGATGTACTGGTCGGTGAACTCGGCGCGGGCGCCGGGGACCTGGTCGAACACCTCGGCGACGAGGTTCTCGAGGTAGAGGACCTCCACGCCCTGGTCCCTCAGGATCTGGGCGAAGGTGTCGTGCTCCTGCTGTGCGACCTCCAGGAACGGGACGTCGTCGAACAGGAGCCGCTCGAGCTCGTCGGGCGGCAGGTTGAGGAGCTCGTCGCCGGGACGGTGCAGGCAGACCTTCCTGAGCTTGCCGATCTCGGAAGGCACGTGCAGACCTTTCGTCATGGCCTCCTACCTTTCTTTCGGGCCCCTGTCAGGGCCGATTCGTTAGCGCCCCTCCGTGTGAGGCGTTATTGCTGACGACATATTTATATCCAAAATCAGTCCATACTTCCACCTCGCCCCCGAACGGTTTTATATGAGGGGTGAACGGCATACACATATACTTCACGCATGGCACACTTTGATTAAATAAAGTTTATTTACGTGCTTAAATGCGTTTTCAATCCAAAAACCAATTGAAACTAATCTTTATTAAACCACCCTCAAATTGCATATTTCGCGCAATGATATGAATAGAATTCGCAATTCTCGCTTCGTCTCAACCATTTTGATTTTTATTCAAAAAAAAGTTCGTCCTATTCATTTCTGGCAAACAGATTACCGTTTACCAGACGCTGGATACCGTTCACCGGAAGCTCAGTATAAGGCCCCATGAACACTGGCTCGCCTTACGGCCTCATTTGTAACAACTTGACTTCTCGGTATAGAAAAACGGACCCGCTTCCCTCATGGAAAACGGGTCTGTTATCGATAATTGTAGGCAGATTTGAGCGGCTTTGAGAGCCGTCGGTATCCTAGCGATCGAGCTCCGCCAAGGCCTCGCCCAGAAGCCTCAGGCCCTCGCGAAGAACGTCCTCGCTCGCGCAGTAGCCCAGGCGTGCGCCACAGGGAAGCTCAAAGCGGCTGCCAGGTACCAGCAGCACTCCCCTCTCGGACAGCAGGCGCTTGCAGAACTCCTCGTCATCCTCGGGAATGTCCAGCTGGATAAACGAGGTGGACACACCCTGCGGGGCCGTCCAGGAGACACGGTGCTGCGTGTCGATCCAAGCCTGTGCGATATCGCGATTGCCAAACACGATCTTGCGATTGCGCTCGAGGATCTTGTCCTTGTGCTTGAGCACATAGGTCGCCAGGGCATCGTTGAACACGCCGCCGCAAATCATGGTGTAGTCGCGGTAAGTGCGAATGCGGTTGGACACCTCTTCATCTGCCACAACCCAGCCCACGCGGGCCGCAGGCGTCGAATAGGTCTTGGACACCGAGTTGGTGACGATGGCCTTCTCGTACACATCGGCCATCGACACAAAGGCCTCGGTGTTCTCAAGCGGCAGGTACACCTCGTCGCACAGCACATAGGCGCCAACCGAGCGGGCGATCTCGGCAATCTGACCGAGCGTATCGGCATCGAGCACGGTACCGATGGGGTTCGATGCGTTGTTAACGCAGATGAGCTTGGTGGTGGGGCAAACCAGACGCTTGAGCTGTTCGATATCGGGCTTCCAGCCGAGCTCCTCGCAAAGCTCCCAATACTCGACCTCGGCGCCGAGTGTACGCGGGATCTCATAGAGCGGCGCATAGGTGGGCCACTCGGCAATCACATGGTCGCCGGGCTCGACCACGGCCATGATGGCGTTAAGGTTGGCGCCCGTGCAGCCATTGGTCTGCAGAATGTGATCGGGATTGACCTCGCGACGATACAGCTTGGCAACCTCGGCCTTAAACTCCGGCGAACCCTCGATCCAGCCGTAGTTCATCTTCTCGCGATCTAGGCGCTCGTAGAACGTGGCGCCGTCCTGTTCGTCGAGCGCGCGAAGCTCGCCCATGGTAAGCGACGAAATCGTCGACTGGGCGATATCCCACGTAGCGCTCTTCTCCCAAACGTTAAGCCACTCCTCAACGCCGATTGTCTTGATATCCATGGCCAAGCTCCTTACAAAAGCAGTCATCCAATCGTGTTGACGTTCCTCATACAAGAATGGGGCGGTGCGAATATCCGCACCGCCCCAATGGGAGACATCTAATGGCAGCTAGATGTATGTATTAAGACCTATACGGGTCCTTGAAGACCTTAGAGGTCCTCGCGCCAGAAGGGCATGCTCATGCAGCGCGGGCCGCCGCGGCC
>CABSMB010000115.1 GCA_902478705.1 uncultured Collinsella sp.
GATCTGGTTGTCGTCGTTGAGCACGGCGAGCTTAACGGTAGTGGAGCCCACGTCGATGCCCAGATGCAGGTTGCCACGAGCGTTCTCGGGGTTGAAGATCGCGCCTTCGGGGGCGTGGGCGGCGGTGGTGACTGCGGGCTCGGCGGTGGCGGGCTCGCTAGCGACGGACGTCTCACCTGTCGCGTTCTTGGCATCGGCAACTGCCTCGGCAACTTTCTCGGCAGCTGCGGTCGCGGCCTTCTGCGCGGCATCCACCACGGCGGGTGCAGCCTCACGCGCGGCAGCGACCATACGGTCCTTAATGCCCTCGACGAGTTTGCTCATTGTCTCTCCTCTTAGTTGTTGGACTCGACGGTTGCGACGGTGTCGGCCGCGTCCTCGAGCTGCAAGTTCAATAACTTCATGCCGTATTCCGGCACGTTGATATCGATGGGTTGTCCATACAGGTCACCAGGGCGCACAAAAGCGAGCACCGTCATAATGCGCGCCATGGCCTCGGGCGATTCGGTGAGCCCGCGCTCAAACCAGCGCTGAATCATGCCGACCTCGGCACTCACGACATAGGTGACGTAGTAGTCAAAGAACGTGCCCAGCGCCAGGCCCAAAATGCCCGTCTGCGCACGCGGCACCACAGCCTCACGCGCGGTGTCGATGATCCTTTTAATGAAGGCCTGGTCGCCGCCCGGACCCAGCAGCGCACCGATTAAGTCGCGGTTGGCCGCAAGATAACGCAGCAGCTCAACCGAACCGGGCGCCGGCTCGAGCTCATCGATGTTGTGATAGAGATCGGGCAGCTGAGCTGCAGTGATGAGCTCAATGTGCTCACGGATCTCGGCCAGCAAGCCGTCCTCGATTTGATTGATAAAGTCGGGAATATCGCGGTAGTGCGAATAGAACGTGCGGCGCGTAAGGCCGGCACGCTCGGTGAGTGACGCGACATTAATGCGCGAAAGGTCGCCGCTTTCGGCAAGCTCGCTGGCAAGTGCCTGGCGAAGGGCACGCTGCGAGCGAAGGGACCGGCGATCGCATTTCTCGAGCTGGGACAAGCGTCCTCCTTGTTACTCAGCCTGTGCGCTATTGCACAGTGCGAGTATTATTGCACACCGTGTGCATCAACACGTAAAGGCAATATTTTGAATGCGACAAAAGGACAGTCCCTTTGTCGCATTATTCGATAACGGTGCGGGAATTCTGCTTATGCATGGTAGCGAGCATGTGTTTGGGGACGGCGTGGACCATGCAGCTGCCGATAGTCGCGCTCGCGGCGGCCTTGGCTGCATCGCTTGCGTTTTTGGTCGCGTAGCTGTGACGGAAACGCTTGAGCATGGCGATATCGTTGCCGCCGTCGCCGTAGACCGCGACCTCGTCCTCGGCAATACCGTAGTAGCCCGCCAGCCACGCCACGCTCTCGCCCTTGTTGCACGCCACGTCCGTGATCTCGAACATCACCGGATCGAACGGCGCGTTGACCACGCGGTCCGATCGCTCAGCCAAATATGCCTTAAGGTCGCGCTCCAGCTCGGGCGAGGTCACGCGGCAGTTGATTTTGCACACGTCATGACGCAGGATGTCACCGATCGACTGGTCGAAATACTGTTCCTCGTGATACCCGCCACGTGCACGCATGCCGCGCATCACGATGCGCTTGATAGGACTGTCCTTTTTAAAGCCCGCCTGGTGCATCTCGAACGAACCGCTCGAGAACATGCCGTCGGGCGTGGAGCAGTCGAAGCAAATGTCCGGGAACGCCTTGAGCAGTTCCTCGGTAACCTGCGGGTCGATGGTCCAGGTCTTGAGCACCTCACCATGGCTGTCGCGCACGATGGATCCGTTGGAGCAGCAGGCGTCGAGTGCCAGACCTGTGAAGCCATGCTCGCCGATCGGCAGCGTCGAGCGTCCGGTCGCGGGAACCACATGCAGCCCGGCTTCGGTCAGCTCGCGAATGGCGCGGCGGATGGTTCCGTCGGCCTCGTGTAGGGCATTCAGCAGCGTTCCGTCTAAGTCACTCGCAAACATCTTGATCATGGGCATGCCTCTCCTTCGTCTGCACGATATTGTAGACGAAGGAGAGGCATGCCCAAACAATGCCGTCCCGGCGCGACGTGCCACTGCCTCCACAAATTCACGGTCCCCCAGCGCCTTAAGACATTCGCCATAAGCGACTTTTCAGCCGATTAAACAGCGCCGTCGTCAACGTCAGCACCGCCAACATGCCTGCGAATACAATCGCCGGTGTCCATCGATCATATGCGAGCCCGTAAACCAATTGGCCAATAGGCGTTGCACAGGAAAGCGTCATATAAACGAGTGCCAGCACTTTTCCGCAGAGTTCCTTTGGCGCTGACCGCTGAACGAATGAAACGATTTCGACCGATGTAATGCTTGCCCACGCCATAACCCATGCCGAGCCGGCCGCAAGCGCGGCAAACGCTAATTCATCAGGACCGCTCAGTAGTGCGACAATAATCGGTACGACTCCAAAACTAATCATCGCAACATATCGACATATGCCCTTGAAGGAAAAACGATGCGGCCAAATACCGACCAAACCACTGCCGACAAGACCACCCAAGCCCATAGCCACCTCAATAATCCCAACAAAGGATGATTGCATCCCGAGATGCTTTGCAACAATAACGGGAGCACCAATCGTTAACCCAACTAACGTAAGGTTCAAAATAGCCGCAAGCAGAAACACAACGAGCAATGATGCGTTTTGAAACAGGTACCGAATCGACTCCCGAAAATCGCTTCGGCATGTCGAGCAAGTCGTACTGTCCCCTGTCATTCCAGATGAGGCATTTTGCTTGAGTGCGCCCCCGAACAGTAGGGCTGACATCGCAAACGTCAACGCCGCGGTTTCGCATAGAGCATCGATACCAAAGCACCCATAGACTGCCGTCCCGACTACAGGCCCCAAGATATTGCTCGCCATGGTTATCTGCGAGACCAACGCAGTGGCACGCTCAACCTTTTCTGGGCCCGTCATGCGCACCGTCTCAATTTGAAGCATCGGCTTCAGCAGCGATTGGATGCCATATTGGACGCAAAGCATTGCTGCCACGACAACCGCAAGAGGCAGCGACCGCTTCATGGGGATAAACAACAGCGATGCAGCCATCAGAACAATGCCGAGTACCACAAGAACCCCGCGATGTCTCCCGCGATCCGCCAAGATTCCGCCAGCCGGAGTCGCAAGTATGCCCGGCACGAACGCTATCGCCGCGACGGCACCATATAACGTTGATGAGCCGCTGCAATCGAACAAGTAAAGCGGGCACGCAAAGCACAGTGCCGACAACATCGAATACGCGCACAGCCGTGCAACAAGAAGACCGAAAAGCCTGATAGATCGCACTGTTTTTTGCGCCAACGAGACACTACTCCTCCGCATTCCAGCCATAAGCCTGCCCTCTATACATACCATTAGTATGTATTTAATGACTTGAAAAGGGCAGCCGTGGCTACCCTCACAAATCAATTACATACCGTTGGTATCTATATTACCACCCGGCACGGTTCCATACGTCCCAAATCTGGGCCGTTGTCTGGAGCACTTCATCACCCAAATCAAGCCCCACCGCGGCCGCCATCTGCGCCAAGCATTGCGCGCGAGCGAGCATTCGGTCCTTGGATTCAAGCGGACGGAACAATGGCAGCAGCCAAAGATTCGCCAACAACGATATGGCCTCCGCCGCTTCGCGCGGGCATTCGCACGCAATGGAGCCGTCGGCGATGCCCTCCTCGATCACTGGCAAGAGACAGCCATCGGCCGACTCGTCAAACGAGCCCTGGTACTGCATCGCCAGTAGACGCGAACTTTTTGCCGGATCCGCCGCAGGATGCATGCGTGCCCATAGCTCAATTTGTGGAACGACTGACTCGGGCGCATACAGCCGCTTGAGCTTTTGGGCTCCGGTCATATTACCGATACCAAGCATTGAGCGACGGTGCTCAACAATCGGAGCCATTGCCCGATCAAATGCGGCGTTGAAAATCTCCTCTTTGCTCTTAAAGTGATGATAGACCGCACCCTTGGTCATGCCATCGAGGCGGTTGACGATATCTTGAATGCTCGTCCCCTCATAACCCTGTACGCAGAATAGCTCCAGCGCCGCGTCGAGAATCTTCGCGACAGTCTCCTCGGGATATTTATTACGACCCATAATCCGTCCATCCACAACGCAAGTCTTGTGCCTCATTGCAGCATTTTAACGTTGCGGATGGTAGACGGTCGATTCTACACCGCGGCGGGGCCGTGTTCGCCGGTACGGATGCGGATGACTTCCTCGACCGGCTCGACCCAGATCTTGCCATCTCCAACGGCGCCGGTGCGGGCGGCGTTGCAAATGATGTCGACAATTCCGTCGACATGTTCATCGGCGCAGATAAGGGTGAACTGCACCTTAGGGATCGTGTTGACAAGCAACTCGTTGCCGCGCACGTATTCCTTCCAGCCATGCTGCGCGCCGCAGCCCTGCACCTGGTTGATGGTCATACCGCGAACATCAGCAGCAAACAGCGCGTCTTTAAGAACCTCAAGCTTTTCCTGGCGCACGATAGCCGTGATCTTTTTCATAATGAATTCCTCTCAATAATCAACGTATCCCTTTACATGAGACGCGGGTTTCCCAGGTGCCGCAAACCAACCTCAGAGATCATAAAAATTCAACTGACTGGTCTTAGCAGGTTTCCCAAGTGCCGCAGATTGCCGTGAAAGAGGAGCGAAGCGTACTTAAGTACGTGAGCGACGATTGAACAGCAAGGTGTGGTGCTTGGGGAAGCTGCTAATCGAGCCCGGAGAACGAAGGATAAGCGCTCTCGCCGTGCTGACCCGCATCCAAGCCCAGCGCCTCGTCGGCCTCGTCCACGCGCAGGCTGCCGTGGAACAGCGCCTTGACCGCCGCGGCGATCACCAAATCGAGCACCAGTACAATAGCGACCGTCACCACAATGCCCAAAATCTGCGAGATGAGCAGCGACACGTCGCCCGTGTAGAACAGACCGCCCTTACCGGTCCACGAGAGCTCCGGCACGCAGAACAGGCCCGTGAGCACGCCGCCCAAGATGCCGCCGATACCGTGGCAACCGAACGCGTCGAGCGCATCGTCGTAGCCGAACTTGGTCTTAAGATGGCTGATGGCCAAGTAGCAGACGGGCGAAACGATCAGGCCCATAACCAGCGCTGCCCACGGCTCGACAAAGCCCGCGCCCGGCGTGACCACCACAAGGCCCGCAACCAAACCGGTGCTGGCACCCACCAGCGTGGGGCGGCCGGTATGCACGCGCTCGACGGCAA
>CABSMB010000116.1 GCA_902478705.1 uncultured Collinsella sp.
ACTCGGTGTCAGTATGGGGACAAACCAGCAAAAACTCGTCGCCGCCAACGCGCATCGGCAGGTAATCCGCGCCAGCCACCCGCCGCAGCACGGACGCCGTCCGTCGCAGCAGTTCATCCCCCATCTCGTGACCATAGATGTCATTGGTCCGCTTGAGATAATTGCAGTCCAGCATAATCACGCTCACTGGCAAGCCATCGTTTACCAGGCTATCTCCGCGCGATTCAAGATAGTTGCGGTTGCGAAGCCCCGTCAGTTTATCTTGGTATGACAGCTCCTCGGCATGCTTGACCATCGATATGTTGTGCGTCGCCACGACAACCGACTCCAGCCGGCCTTGTTCATCGCGATGCTGGGGGACAACCTGTAGCGAGTACCAAGTGCCTCGACAATCTCGCACCTCGGCAGCCAAGTACGGTACGCCCCTCATACGTTCACGAAGCGTTTTCATATCTACGAGTCCCACAACCGCTTCGCGACTTTCGGGGCTCACGATATCCCGGCAGACCGTGTCCATAAAGTCATATGCCTCGTTGTGCTCGGCAAATATCTTCGCTATCGCCGGCGACATATTGATTCCCTCGATCTCGAGGGTGTCGAGATGCAAAAGGAAGGTCGAATCGTAGATGGCGCTTATGGCATTGATAATGCCGAGCTGTTTATCCTTTTCGACCAAATTGCGGTGGTCAACGATATTTCGAGCCAACAGCACCACGACCCAAAACGCAAGGCACACCAAGACGCCGGCGGCGACAAATGAAATCCTGTCAGACATGACCTCAGATTTGGGATATAGCGCAAACAGGCGGTAGTCCTTGTATGCCGCACGTACGGCGTACCATTTGTCTCCTCGATATTCGATGCGCGTCAGGCCGTCGTCTTTCCACTCAACTCCTGCGCTGGTGAGGAGTCGGGCGAGCGACACGTCAGCATCGGCACTGTTGGATGAGACAATCTCCGCATCCTCCATAACAAGCACCGTGGGGCCCTGGTGGAAGGTGCTGTTCGAAAGCACGTCGGCTATGGCATACGAATAGTCGTCCGCCGTATCGGAAACAAGTGAGCGGTATGCCAGGGCAACGCCGTCGCCATACGGGACGGCACAGACGGCAAAAACGACACCACGGCGCTCAACGACAGTTGAGTAGGTCACTTTGGAACCTTGATACATCGATGCGACCGGCGAACAGGCCAGCTCCTCTCGCCACAACATGAGCGGATCGCGACCATCGATGTCGTAGTGGGCAGCCATATGGCCATCGGAGTCCATGACCATCAACCCCGAAAGGTTCTCGGCATGGACAAATTGCTCGATAAGATCGTCGTTGACCTCAACGCGATCAGGGGACAGGAACGTCGCAAACGATTCGACCGCGGCGAGCAAATCGTGCGTCGTCTCGATTTTTCTCCCCTGTTCGTAGCGGTCATATTTTTCGCAAGCGTTTTCCAAAAACGCCATGGTTTCTTGGCCAAACCCAAGCGTTTTTTCGAGGCAGCGATGGGTTCCAACCGCATACAACAGGCCTAATAAGACAGCGCTGACAATAACGCTGACAGCTATGACGGTCAGAGTCTTTCGACGCAAGCGGTGTTTGTCATTTGTCATGATTCCGCTCCTTGCCCGCCCGTCGTCGCTCCTGCCTTGTAATTGTCCACAATGCGCTCTATCGTGCCGTCTCGATCCATGTCGAACAGCGCGGTATTAAGGTTTTTGACGCACTCTCCCTCATAGGCAACATCAAATGCAACGCCCAGGTCAACCGTCATAACGTTGTCGGCAAACACACGATAAACGCCGGGATACTGGACGACGAGTCGATCAAGCGATTGAACGTCCGCCATCCAACAGTCAACATACCCTTTGGCGAGGGCGGCTTTGCAGAGCTCGGCAGAACCATACGATTTGATTTGCACGTCCGGCGAGATTTCCAGATCCCCTGCGAGCAATCGGCGTTCGCTCACCGAGCCCGCAATCACCGCGATGGTCTTGCTTCCATCGAGATGCGCCAAGGACTTGATGCCACTCGTTTTCTTGGCGGCAACCGAGACCGTCACGGTTAGATACGGCTCGGTCCAGTAATACTTATCCTCGCGATAACAGGGAGAATAATCACACCACAGGCAATCGATATCACCGTTTTTGAGCAGCCGGTCGCGATCGTTCCAGTCAATATCGACAAACTGTGGCTTGAGCCCCGCGCGCTTGCAGGCCTCGCGAGCGATGTCGATATCGATACCGGCGTAATCGCCCGTGGTATCGACATACACATAAGGATCGTTGTCCGTAACGCCAATCTTGAGCACGGGGAGATCGCCGTCAGCCTCATTGGACGAAGAAGAGCTATTTCGAACGGTATACGTCAGGGCGGCCGCACAGGCGGCGACGAGGGCTATGAGCACGAACGAGACCACGGCGGCTCGCTTAGCACATCTGGGCACATGCCTCTTTTCATCGAAACGGCAGTAGGGGTTTATTTTATTACCAGGGACTGTCTCGGCAACGAAAAAAGCGCCCCGCCCAAGACGGACAAGGCGCCAATGGTTGAAATGCATCCGCAAGCGGTCGAATTACACCGACGTTATTCGAAGCTCAGCTGCTCCAGACGGTCGAAGACCGTGTCGATGCGGGTGAGGAAGTCCCACGGGTCAAAGATCTCGTCGAGCTTCTCCTGGCTGACGGTGCAGCGCGGATCGGCCTCGAGGCGCTCCTTAAAGGTGGGGCCGGAGACGCAATCCTGCACCTCGTGCCAGGTTGCCATGGCGTTTTCCTGCACGATGGCATAGGCATCCTCGCGGGTGATGCCCGTGTCGACGAGGGCAAGCAGCACCTTGGAGGAGAAGATGAGACCGCGGGTCTTGTTGAGATTGGCCATCATGCGGGCCGGATACAGCTGCAGGCCGTCGATAACGCGAATGAGGCACTGGAACATATGGTCAAGCGCGATGAAGCTATCGGCCTGGGCGACGCGCTCGGCGGAAGAGTGCGAAATGTCGCGCTCGTGCCACAGGGCAACATTGTCGAAGGCGACCTGAGCGTTGGACTTCACGACGCGCGACAGGCCGCAGACCTTCTCCATGGTGATGGGGTTGCGCTTGTGCGGCATGGCGGAGCTGCCCTTTTGACCCTTACGGAACGGCTCCTCGGCCTCGAGCGTGTCGGTCTTCTGCAGGTTGCGGACCTCGGTCGCAATGCGCTCGCAGGTAGCTGCCGTGGTGGCAAGCACGCCAGCGAGGTAGGCGTGGTGGTCGCGGCTGATGACCTGCGTGGACAGCGGATCGTGAACCAGGCCCAGGTGCTCGCAGACATACTCCTCGACGAACGGGTCAATGGAGCTGTAGGTGCCAACGGCACCGGAGATAGCACCGAAGGCAACGTTCTTGCGAGCGTCCTCAAGACGATCGAGATCGCGCTTGAGTTCCCATGCCCAAGAGCCAAACTTCATACCGAAGGTCATCGGCTCAGCATGGATGCCATGGGTGCGGCCGGCACAGAGCGTATTGCGCTCCTCGAAGGCGCGGCGCTTGCAGATCACGCCGAGCTTCTTGACGTCCTCGATAATCAGGTCACACGCCTGAGTAAGCTGATAGCACAGAGCCGTATCACCCAGGTCGGAGCTGGTCATACCGTAGTGAACCCAGCGGCTAGGCTTGGGCTCGCCCTCGGGAACATCGGCGTCGATATATTCCTTCATGTTGGTCAGGAAGGCGATGACATCGTGGCGCGTGACCTCCTCGATCTCGTCAACCTTCGCCTTCTCAAAGTTGGCGTGGTCGCGAATCCACTGGGCCTCTTCTTTGGAAATACCGATCTTGCCGAGCTCCGCCTGAGCCTCGCAGGCCAGGACCTCAATCTCCTGCCAAATGGCGTACTTGTTCTCGAGGGAGAAGATGTGTCCCATCTCCGGGCGGGTATAGCGATCGATCATAGCGGCTCCTTTTTGGTTATTGGCACGTTGGTCGTAACCCAACCATTGTACCGTGCGCGGGTGCGAGTATGGGCAGTAGGCATTAACCTAACATTTTGTAGCATAAGAGCGGGCATGGGGACGTCCGCGTATTTGCTTCGCAAATACGCACCGGCTTCAGGCGATCTACTCGGATTCACGGAGACGAGGGGGAATACTGTGTTGAATTTGCCGTCCCCATATCTCCCATGCTCGATGGAGCGGGCAACGGGACGTCTGCGTATTTGCTTCGCAAATACGCACCGGCTGCGGTCGCCTATCGGCGCCCTTGCCTGCTCGCTATAAACGCTTCGCGTTTATTTAACGCTCGCACCCTGGCGGGTTCGAGTCCCGGCACCTTATTGAAAAAAGCACGGCACCGGAACGGTGTCGTGCTTTTACTTTTTTTTGGAGCGGGCAACGGGACTCGAACCCGCGAGTGTCAGCTTGGGAAGCTGATGCCTTACCACTTGGCGATGCCCGCTTGTGTGTTGGCTAGTATAACGCGGTTGTCTTGTTCGATACAAGGGTGTCGATGCTTGTTTTAGCTGTGGAGAATCGTTTGAAAACCACTTCGATTGTGGAGATGAGGACCTTTGTCTTTCTTTTCTTACCATCTTCTACCTGCGCTTTTATCTGATTGTTGTATTTGAACTCGATTTGTCAGAAATCGGGCAAGCTTTTGGTCAGCTTCTGGTACTTACCCGCATGAACCATGGCGGTAGCCTCATCCCAAGCGCCGCGACCTCCCCGTGCGGCGCACGAGGGATAAGGAGCAGCCATGTCCAACGCACCCACGCACTCTGTCCACAGCGCAATCGCAACAGGTCCGCTGCTCCTGCTCCTCTTTTTTCTGATCGGCTGCCTGGCCCCAGGGGCCGCACTCGCCGTCGACGGGAGTGACGCCCTTAATTTCCGCACCATAAGCGACGGTTGCGGCCCCTTCGGTGTCGGTAAATACGAGGCACAGGACACTTCGATTTCGTACTGTATGAATCAAGACTGCCCCGGCCCCAGCAAGCCGGGAGGGCCATGGCGCACATATAACCAGGGCTGGACATGGCTCGATGACGAATTTGCCGCCATCGTCTGCCACGGATACCCCTCCAGTACATCCTTTGGCGGCCACAACCTGTCGCCCGATCTCGCCCGTGCCGCCACCCAGATTGCCGTTTGGATGCTCAACGGAACCACGCGCCCCGACGGCACCTATTCG
>CABSMB010000117.1 GCA_902478705.1 uncultured Collinsella sp.
CGCACAACGGCTGCCGCCCCAAGAAGCGTCGCCGCGTGTAACTGAAAGGATCGTATCAATATGGCAATCGACAGGACTCCTGTTCTTAAGCGCTGCCGTCAGCTCGGGATCGATCCCGCTGAGCTCGGTTACAGCAGCAAGAAGGAATCTATCCGTCAGCCCAAGCGCCGTCGCAAGGAATCTGAGTACGGCATGCAGCTGCGCGAGAAGCAGAAGGTCAAGTTCATCTATGGCGTTCTGGAGAAGCAGTTCCACGGCTACTTCAACAAGGCCCGTAAGATGAACGGCGTCACCGGTGAGAACCTCATGATCATCCTTGAGTCTCGCCTCGACAACGTCGTCTTCCGTCTTGGCTTCGCCCGCACCCGCAAAGAGGCTCGTCAGTCCGTCCGTCACGGTCACTTCACCGTGAACGGTAAGCGCGTGGACATCCCGTCCTACCGCGTCAAGGCCGGCGACGTCGTCGCTGTCGGCGAGAAGTTCCGTGACCTCCTCCCCATCAAGGAGGCCCTGATTTCCTCCGAGCGTTTCGAGGTCCCTGGCTGGCTCGAGGTCGATATCGAGAAGCTGTCTGGTAACGTGCTCGCTCTGCCGACGCGTGAGCAGATCAGCGGTGATATCAACGAGCAGCTCATCGTCGAGCTCTACTCTAAGTAGTCCATCCGGGCTGCTGAGGCTGGAGGTAATACATGTCAGAATTCATTAGGCCTCAGGTTCAGGTCGAAGAGATTAACGAGACGTCTGCTCGTGTCTCCGTTGAGCCGCTCGAGCGTGGCTACGGCGATACGCTGGGTAACTCCCTTCGTCGCGTTCTTCTGTCCTCGCTCGAGGGTGCCGCCGTCGAGGCTATTCAGATCGATGGCGCGCAGCACGAGTTCATGACCATCCCTAACATGGTCGAGGATGTCACCGACATCGTCCTGAATGTCAAGGGTCTTGTCTTCAGGGCTCTCGGCACGACCGACGAGGCGACCGCCACCATTTCGGTTGACGGCCCCTGCGAGGTCACCGGTGCGGACTTCTTTATTCCGTCCGAGTTTGAGCTGGTCAACCCCGAGCAGCACATCGCTACGCTCACCGAGGGTGGCCATCTCACCATGAGCATGCGCATCGGCTATGGCCGCGGCTATGTCTCTGGCGAGGCTAACAAGCGCGACAACGATCCCATCGGTGTGATCCACGTCGACTCGCTGTACTCGCCGGTGTCCCGTTGCGCCAAGCTCGTTGAGGCTTGCCGTGTCGGTCAGCATACCGACTACGACCGCCTTGTCCTCGAGATCGAGACCAACGGCTCCATCGCTCCGCGCGACGCCGTGGTCCAGGCTGCCAATATCATCAACCAGCATATGGCTGCCTTTATGAACCTTGCCGAGACCCCCGAGGTCGAGGAGGAGGCTTCGATCTTCGCTCCCGAGGTCACCAACGACAACGCCGAGCTGGACAAGCAGATCGAGGATCTGGACCTTTCCGTCCGTTCCTACAACTGCCTTAAGCGCGCCAGCATTCACTCGGTCCGTCAGCTCGTTGAGTTCTCGGAGAACGATCTGCTCAACATCCGTAACTTCGGTGTTAAGTCGATCGAGGAAGTGAAGGACAAGCTAGAGTCCATGGGCCTGAGCCTGAAGGCTTAATGCTTCGCATATTTGAGGAGAAACTAGACCATGCGTCACAACGTTAAGAAGGGCCTGAAGCTCGGCACCGATGCGAGCCACACCAAGGCCATGAAGAAGAGCCTTGCTAAGGCCCTCTTCGAGAACGACCGCATCAAGACCACCGAGACCCGCGCTAAGGCGCTGCGTTCGGTCGTCGATCCGATCATCACCTGGGCCAAGAAGGGCGACCTGCACTCTCGTCGTCTGGCCATCGCCAAGCTCGGCGATAAGCAGCTCGTTGCCGAGATCTTCGACAAGGCTGCTCAGGGCATGTGGCAGGACCGCAACGGCGGTTACACCCGCATCATGAAGCTCGGTAACCGCAAGGGCGACAACGCTCCCATCGTTATCATGGAGCTCGTCACCGAGCCTTGCACGCCTAAGGCCAAGAAGGCTGCTCCGGCCCCCAAGAAGGCCGCTGCTCCCAAGAAGGTCGAGGCCGTCGAGGAGGCTCCTGCTGAGGAGACCGCTGAGTAGACAATCCGTCTGCATAGGCTATATTCGAGGGGTACGTTCGCGTACCCCTCTTTTTTTGTCGCAATACCGTTGATTGTTTGTTGGGAGCGTCCATGACCGCGCCGTCTGATTTCAATTCGAACCCAGAGCTCGATGCTACGCTCGTATTCCGTGTTGCCTATGACGGCTCATCGTATAGCGGATTTGCCGAGCAACCGGGCCAGACGACCGTTGCGGGCGAGTTGCGCCGCGCTATCGAGACGCTGCTGCGCCGCCCGATCGATCTGACGTGTGCGGGGCGTACCGATGCCGGCGTGCATGCGGTGGCTCAGTACATTAGCGTGCCCGTAACGGACGCTGAGCTTGCTCTGACGCGCCGTAGGTGGCTGAGGGCTATGGATGCCCTGTTGTCCAAAGATATCGCCATAAACGAGGTCTACAGGGCCCGTAAAGGATTTTCTGCTCGCTTTGACGCGCGGTCCCGTACGTATACGTACCGCATTGCCGATCGCGATGCGCGCCCCGTGCTCTCGCGCGGCGCTGTGTGGTGGCATCGCTATCCCCTCGACGTCGATGCGATGGCGGCCGCGTGCCCTGCGCTCTTGGGCGAGCAGGACTTTAAGAGCTTTTGCAAGGTGGCGTCTGCCGTGGGCAAGCCCACGCACCGCTGCGTGATGCGCGCCGAGTTTGGCCACGAGGTCGCTTTTGGCGAGGATATCCTGACGTTTACCATCGAGGGCAACGCATTTTTACATTCGATGGTGCGCACTATTGTGGGCACGCTCGTGGAGATCGGCATGCATCGTCGCGATCCCGAGTGGATGCGCGAGGTCATTGATGCCTGCGACCGTACCGCTGCGGGTCCCACGGCGCCTGCCTGCGGCCTTACGTTTATGGGTGTGGATTACGGCCCCGACGAGCTTGTCGTACTCGACTAGGGGAGTGCTCGACGCGTCCGTAACTGGCACATACTATGTGTGAGCTGCGCGTGTGCAACATCTGTTCTTGGCGTGCAACATGTTAGGCGGCTCGTTGCTTTTATAGCTCGGGTGTACCATGAACGACAGTTTGATTTGGCGCTATCGAGAGGATGGAAAACTTGGTTCGACGTTGTTCGCATCCGCGACTTTCGGTGATCCTTATTGTTGAGGGTTCGCCCAGCTATGCGATGCGTGCGCTCGAGAGCGTCCAGAACCAAGACCTCTATGACCTGCAAATTGTCGTGGTTTGTCGCGACGTTGCGCCGGGCGTGCGCCATTCGCTCGAGGTTGCCGCCGGCAGAGATATTCACATCGATTTGATTGACGTCGAGGATTCGGCGCGCGGAGCATGTCTCAAGGCCGGTTTTGCCGCCTCGCGTGGATTGCAGATTGTTGCCATGAACGCCGACGAGTGGTTTGCCCCACAGTCCCTTTCCAAGATGGTCGATGTTGCGTGTGATGCTGCGGCAGACATGGTGATTCCCACGGCATCGCTCGACCGCTACGATGCTCATCGTGAGCGCCATTCGCGTGTACTGGATGCCACCTCTCTTGCGATCGATGACCGTGCTTCATTGGCGGCCGGTCTGTCTCAAATGATTTCCGGCGGCCTGATTGCCCAGACTCCCGGTGTGATGTACAGCCGCTCGCTGTTCGAGACGTGTTTGTCGCGCGACCGTGCGTTTCGCTCGATTGGGTTTATGACATGCGCTCTTTCGCAGGCGCAATGCATATCCGGGTGCGGTGATGCCTGTTTCCATGCGGTGGCGCCACGGCTTACAGATGCTTTTGACCCCACATTGTTTGCCAAGCTTACCGATGACGCCCGGGCGCTCGACGAGCTTATTGATTCGCTTGCAGAGGCGAACGGTGACACGCAGCTAAAGGTGGCGAGCCATATGTTTTACTTCGCCGGGCTGGTCGCCTGCATCGAAAATTTGTGCTTGAGCCCGCATGGGGTGTCATCAATTGAGCGTTCCGCACGTATGCGTGATATGCTCGAGGCATCTCGAACTCGTCAGATGTCTGCGGCACTCAAGGATAACCATCGTGGACTCGGCTTGTTGTTTGGACCGATTGCCAGTGCCAAACCTACGCGTTGCGTGATGTATACGCATCTGGCCGCTTTTTTTAACCGGACGGGCGTCAAAACTGCTTAAGACGGCTTTTTTCGAAACAATCTTGCATGGAATTGTTTCGAAATGCGTTCTTATTCACAAATACCCTCAAATAGCGCTAAACTATTCAATTACTGATTGATTGTCTCCGCCATCTATGGAGTGAGGTTTAGTATGGCTAAAAAACGCAATGGGCGCCAGGATGCCATCAGAGATATCGTGCGCAACAAGGATGTTCGCACGCAGCGCGTACTGGTGGACGAGCTCCGTGCCATGGGGTTTGATTGCACGCAGGCGACCGTTTCGCGCGACATTGCCGATATGGGGCTGCGCAAGCTTCCCGAGGGCATCTATGTTCTGGCCGAGGACTTGCATCTGCAGCGTATGGTCTCCGAACTGGTAACGGGCGTTCTGCGTACCGACAACCTGGTTATGATCAAGGCTCAGCCCGGTACCGCTTCGGGCATCGCCGCTGCGGTCGATGCCGCTGAGCTGCCCGACGTGCTCGGTTCGCTCGCCGGTAACGACACCATCTTGGTTATCGCCCAAACCGCCGAGGACGGCGAGCGCCTGGAGGCCCTCATCAACAAGCTGAGCAACTCTCGTAAGTAGGAGGGGCGGCGCGTGAGGACAGCGCCGCACGAGCGAATATAGCGACTTTTATGGGGCGTCGACGATGGTCGGCGCCCTTCTTTATTGTCGCATCGTGTTGGGGCGCATGCGAGGTTTCTCGTGACAAAAAGGTGCCCGAGCAGCATTTGATCTGCTCGGGCACCTTTGATCGGCTATGCCTGGGTGCCTACTGACCTGTAGAGGGATCGGGCGTGGGCGTAGGCGTTGGAGTGGGGGAACCGCCCTCGCCGCCGCCCTCGCCACCGCTACCGTCGCCGCCGGTCGAGCCGCCGGTCGAGCCGCCGGTCGAGCCGCCGGTCGAGCCGCCGG
>CABSMB010000118.1 GCA_902478705.1 uncultured Collinsella sp.
GTCTGGCTCCGGCTCCGATTCGACGGGTACGGGCGGCGGCTCCGGTTCGGGCTCCACGTCTGGCGGCGACTCCGCGAGCGGCGGCTCGACAAGTGGCGGCGCCGGCGGCGACACGAACTCGAGCGGTCTCTCGGCTGCCGAGGAGGAGAGCATCCACAGCTGGCTCGTAACCAAATACAACATGCTCGACGGCTATGTCTCTCGCGCCAATAGCGCGGTCTCGACCTATAACGCCACGGGCGATATCGGTCCGTGCGACACCCTTGCCAATGACATGTTTGTCATCCGCGCCGAGTTCGGCAGACAAAGGTTCTCGACTAAATCTAAGTGGTATCGGCAGTATGCCAATCTGTGGGGCTGCTACACCAACCTGTGCCAATGGGTTGGGCACTACGGCGACGACGACGTCGCGCTCAACAACTTCAACACCAATGTGGCGGCGATCGCCCTATGACGAACGACCTCGCTTCTGCCGTATCGCATGCGCTCGATTGCGATCCCATGGTGGGCCTGCGCCTGGCGCGCGTCGACGGGTTTGAGCCTGCCGTCGCCCTGGGCACGGACGAGCTTCCCGCCTACCTGCGCCGCTTTACGATGCTGTTCGCCGACGACGCTACCATGCGTCGCGGCGGTATCGGTCGTGTGACGCGTGCCGTCAACGCGCAGGGCGAGGCCGTGGCACTCAAGCAGCTTATCTTGCCGGCGTGCGATGAGTTTGACGACGATACCGCTCACGAGGCGCTGGTCGCCAAGTTTAAGGCGGCGTTTCGCGAGGAATATGAATGCCATCGCGCTCTTTCGGGCCTTAAGGGCTTTCCCCGCCTCTATGGCTGGGGCGAGGTTGACGGCGTGCCCGCGATTGTCATGGAATGGGTCGAGGGCGAGACGCTTGCTCGCCTGCGTTCGCGCCTTGCTGTGGACGATGCTGGACGCCTGTCGCCGCTCGTGGCGGCGCGCCTGGGTCGCGACCTGTTCGATCTGCTCTGCCGCATGAGCCTGGTGGGCGAGGGCTTTGTCCATCGCGATATCTCGCCCGCTAATATTATGGTGCGCACGGCGCGCCTGCCGCTCGACCGACAGCTTGCCGAGGGCACCTTCGACCTGTGCCTGATCGACTTTGGCTCGTCGCTGGCGCTCGAGCCTGCCTCTGCGGTGGCCGGTACCGGCGGCAAGGCGTCGTTTACCGAGCGCTATGCCACGCTGCGTCGCGCGACGGTGGCCTACGCCCCGCCCGAGATGCTCACCGATGATATTCCCGACCTGCGCGTTTTGCGCATGTCGCCGGCGATTGATGTCTATGCGGCGGCGAGCACGGTCTACGAGCTCATCGCCGGTGTCGTACCGTATGAGGTGGCGCCGGGTGCGTCAGGCACCTCTGGTTCGCGCAAAAAGACGCGCGATATCGCCAGCCCCTATCGCCTCAAGATGGATGCGCTGCCCGATTATCCCGTTGGCGCCCACGCGCCTGGCTGCGACTTGACACAGCTGCTGCGACGCGAGCCCGATGTGGCGCTTGCCGCGGCAGAACAGGCTCAGCAATTGGGGCTCGATCCAAATTCCGAGGATCTGCGCGATGCGCTGGCATTTGTCGATGCCCAGTTGTTCGACGTGGTGATGGCCTGTCTGTCGTGCCATCAGGAAGATCGTCCCGAGCCGGCTGCGGTGGAGGCGGCGCTCTCGGCGTTTTGCGACCACTATGCGCAAAATGTCGCCCGCTCGCTTCGCGCCGAGCCGCTCATGCCGTGCCCGATGGAGGTATCAGGGCACACAGCCCGGCGCGCGGCGATGGTTGGTGCGACGGCGGTCTGTGGCGTGCTTTGGGCTGTGGTCGTGGTATCGGCGGCGCTGTTGGCGTCGGGCGCCCATGTGGCGCTCGTCGTGGGCCCGCTTGTGTGGTCCGGAAAGCTGCCGGGCATCGTTGCCGCGCTGGCGTTGGCGCTGCCGGGCACGGCGGGCATTGCCGTTGGGGCCTTGGCGCGAGACCGCCGTGCGGGATTCCTGCAGGGCGTGTTGGCCCTTTCCGCCTGCGAGGTTCCGGCTCTGGCTGCACTCGCATGCGCCGTGTTTTCCCAGCATGCCGTGGCGGGTGGCCTGGTGGCTGCCATAATTGCAACCTATGCGCTCACGTGGTTTTTGCTGGCGATGGGGTTTGCCTTTGAGCTTCCCGTCGTGTCAGCACGACGTGCGAAAATTTCCATGGCGACGCCGCTTGCCGGTGGAGCCGCGGCTGCCCGAGCCTTTGGCGGGCCGGCCGAAGTATCCGACACTATCTCTGCGACCAAGGAGGGCTAAGCCATGGCTTCTCAAGCTGAGCTCACCCCGTGCGGGGCAATGTTCGACATCTTCAAGCGCGCAGCGCACCTGAGCCATATCGAGCTGTGCGGCCTGGTGCTCTCGAGCCGCCCGCTCGCCGACGGCCGCAGCCCGCAGAGCCGTGCCGCCGATCGCTCCTGGGTTTCGCGCTTTATCGTGCGCGCGCCGGTCGGCACGCTGCAGGAACGCTATTTTGCCGATTACGGCACCTCGGCCGCGCGCATTATGTCGCAGTTAGCCCTGCGCCGCCGCAATCCCATGGATGCCGCGGCCGTGACCAATATGGTGTGCGGCCCCGCTGGCGAGCCCATGGTGCGGGCCCTCGAGGAATGCCATCAGGACACGAACCTCTATCGCAATGCGCTCGAGCGCCTGTCGCAGGCGGCGGAGCTCATGCCCGCCGAACGTGCCGAGGCCATTCTGGTGCTGTTTGTCGCCGTGGGTTGCTCGGCAGATGTCCGCTCGTCGGTGACCTATGCCATCGACTACGCCCATGCGACCTGCGGCGGCGCCACATCGACGCCGCGCTCGCTGAGCACATCTTCGGTCGCGGGCGAGCACGAGGCTGCGCCGGCGCATCCATTGGGACTGCTGCGCGTGCAGAACGGCTACGTGGTGAGCGCCCCGCGCTGGATTCAGCCGAGTGAGGAAGGCGTCGAGATTGGCGCGCTGGCAACGGGGGAGGGCGACATCACCGATGTTGGCGACGATGTCTCGGCCCGTCATGCCCATATCTGGTGCGACGCTCAAAATGTCTGGCATGTTGAGGACCTGTCGTCCACCAACGGCACCGTGGTGGTAAACGGGGCCACGAGCGTGTGTATTCAAGTAGAGCCCGGCCGCTCCGCCCAACTCAATCCCGGCGACGAGCTCAAGCTCGGCGAATCCACCACCTACGCCAT
Source organism: uncultured Collinsella sp. (assembly GCA_902478705.1). Lineage (GTDB taxonomy): Bacteria > Actinomycetota > Coriobacteriia > Coriobacteriales > Coriobacteriaceae > Collinsella. The sequence goes on from CABSMB010000118.1 coordinate 3,216, forward strand.
CCTCCTCGGCGCCCTCTAGCTCTTGGACGCACAACGAACGAGAGTGGATAATCTCCCATTTTTGGCCAAGATACAGGCAAAAAGTGGGAGATTATCCACTCTCAATACGGCCCGCGATCTTTCCGTCCGAGGGACCATTTCGCCCCTTGGCAGTCACCCGAGGTAAACCTTTACCGCCCACCTATATTTGCCGAAATATGGCTTGACGGCGGGGTACAATAAGCCCGCATGCGGATTTTCGTTGCGGGCGCTTCCCATCGCCGGGGCGTGCCCGGGAGCATCCGGCATGCGGCCTTTGCGGCGCTCGGTCATGTGCAAGACGGGTAGCTGGGCCTGTGGAGCGCGTGCAGCCCTCCTCGCCTTGGCATACCTTCTCTCCACGCCATGTACCTGCTGCTGAGTCTGCCTGCCAGATGATTGGAAGCAACAACGAAAATCCCATCACGCCAACATCCCGGCGATCGCCGGGGCCTGTATACCTATATGAGAGGAGAGGGGTATATGGCGCGTAAGTTTAAGTCTATGGACGGCAACGAGGCGGCCGCATATGTTTCGTATGCGTACACCGAGGTAGCGGGAATCTATCCCATTACGCCGTCCAGCCCGATGGCCGACCATGTCGACCAGTGGGCGGCCCAGGGTCGCAAGAATATCTTCGGCACCCCGGTCAAGGTCGTCGAGATGGAGTCCGAGGCAGGTGCAGCCGGTACCGTTCACGGTTCGCTGGGCGCCGGTGCTCTGACCACCACCTACACGGCTTCTCAGGGCCTGCTCCTGATGATCCCGAACATGTACAAGATCGCGGGCGAGCAGCTCCCAGGCGTTTTCCACGTCTCCGCGCGTTGCGTCGCTTCGCACGCCCTGAACATCTTCGGTGATCACTCCGACGTCATGGCCTGCCGCCAGACCGGCTTCGCCATGCTCGCCGAGGGCAACGTCCAGGAGGTCATGGACCTCTCGCCGGTGGCTCACCTCGCCGCCATCGAGGGCAAGACCCCGTTCCTTAACTTCTTCGACGGCTTCCGCACCAGCCACGAGATCCAGAAGGTCGCCATGTGGGACTACAAGGATCTGGCCGAGATGTGCGACATGGACGCCGTCCAGGCTTTCCGCGATCACGCGCTCAACCCTGAGCACCCGCACACTCGCGGCAGCCATGAGAACGGCGACATCTTCTTCCAGAACCGCGAGGCCTGCAACAAGGTCTACGACGAGCTTCCCGCCGTCGTCGAGGGCTACATGAAGAAGATCAACGAGAAGCTCGGCACCGATTACGGCCTGTTCAACTACTACGGCGCTCCCGATGCTGATCGCGTCGTCGTGTGCATGGGCTCCTTCTGCGACGTGCTCGAGGAAGTCATCGACTACCTCAACGCTCACGGCGAGAAGGTCGGCCTGGTCAAGGTCCGTCTGTTCCGTCCGTTCTCCATCAAGCACTTCGTCGACGTTCTCCCCGAGACCGTCCAGAAGATTGCCGTCATGGACCGCACCAAGGAGCCGGGTTCCATCGGCGAGCCGCTCTACCAGGACGTCGTCTCCGCTCTCTACGAGGCCGGCAAGACGGGCATCAAGGTCGTCGGCGGCCGTTACGGCCTGGGCAGCAAGGATACGCCTCCCGCGTCCGCATTCGCTGTCTTCGAGGAGCTCAAGAAGGATGAGCCCAAGCGCGAGTTCACCATCGGCATCGTCGATGACGTGACCAACCTGAGCCTGCCCGAGGCCGAGGATGCGCCCAACACCGCAGCCCCCGGCACCATCGAGTGCAAGTTCTGGGGTCTGGGTGGCGACGGTACCGTCGGCGCCAACAAGAACTCGATCAAGATCATCGGCGACCACACCGACAAGTACGTCCAGGCCTACTTCCAGTACGACTCCAAGAAGACCGGCGGCGTGACGATCTCCCACCTGCGCTTCGGCGACAAGC
>CABSMB010000119.1 GCA_902478705.1 uncultured Collinsella sp.
GAGCCAATGCCGCGGCCGGACTTCTTGGCATCGTAATCGTCCTCGACGCCCAGCCAGTCGCTCATGCTGTCCTGATCGTTCTTCTTTTTGCGACCGAACAAGCCACCCAGGCCACGCTTCTGCGGCTTGGCGCCCGTCGAAGCAGGAGCCGAGATGGTCTCGAGCGGCTGTGCGCCCGAGGAGATGGGCATGGGGGTCGCGACCGGTGCCGATGTGGGCTCGGGGCCCTGCGCCGTCGCAAAGGGATCATTTGTCTGTGCCGAAGGATCGGGAAGATCGAACAGCGACGTGCGGGACGCGACGTTGGCCTGCTGCATCGAAGGCAGTGACGGATCGGGGACCGAGGCCAGCGGCGACGAAGAGGGCGCAGGCGCGGAGGCCGGATCGGGAATATTCATTTGCTGGCGCGGAGGCACCTGAGACGAAATCTGCGCCATGAGGGAGTCAACTGTCTCGTCCTGCGTGGGAGCAACATTGGCCACCGTGGCACCGGGGTCGCTCGGCGCGGGCATGGTAAAGATCTGCGTAGAATAAGGCCTGGACTCATCCGTCTTGGGAGCCTCGTCAATCGCAGGGGTCTCTTGCTCCATAGCAGGAGCCTCGACCTTCTCGGGTGCGCTGGCCTCAACGGAATCGGCCTCGTCGACAACCGAATCATCGGCGGCGTCCTGGGCATCACCGGAGATGGGAAGGGGCTCGGCAATTGCGGTGCCCTGCTTCTCAAACGTCATCGTGGCATCAAATGACATGGTGCCATCGACCGGCTGCTGCGCCTCAAAGGACGTCGTAGCCTCGGCAACGTCAGCGGATGTCGGCTGCGGAGCCTCGAAGGACGTCGTGGCGTCGGCGACATCGACAGGCTCCGGCTGCTCGGCCTCGCTCTGCTCGAACTCCTGTGCCGCACGCTCACGCTCGGCCTCGGCGGCCTGCTGCTGGGCGATGGCCTCCCGCTCGGCGGCCTCGCGGGCAGCGGCGCGCTTTTCCTCAAAGTCGTCGACGAACTTCTTGCCCTTCGCAAAGGCACCCTTAAAGAAGCTAGAAGCGCTGGCACCAATCGAGGAGAACGCGGAAGCGATATCGGCATGGGGCGTTGTCGAGGGAAGCTCGGCCGAGAAATCGGTGTCACTCTCATAGGACACGCGCTGCGGATACTCGTCGTAGTCTTCGTCGGCGGTCTCGTCTTCAACCTGTGCCGGAGCGGCAGGCGCCAGAATATCCAGACCGGCTGCAGAATCGAGCGCGGGCTTTGCGTCAGACTCCGCGGCGGCAACAGGGGCAGCGACCGGCTCGGCGGGAGCAACAGCCGTATTGGCCGCAGGCGCAGGCTCCTGTGCAACGGGAGCAGGCTCCGGCTCAAACGTCGGTTCCTCGCCCTCTTCGTAATCGAGCGTGCAGGACTCGGGAAGCATGCCGAGCGCACGGATGGCATCCGAACCAAAGCGGATATTGCCGGCGGCATTGCGATAGAGCTTGGGCTTGGGCTCGGCGACTTCGGCCACCGCGGGCTCCTCCGCCGGCTCGGCGGTGGACTTTTCCTCGGTGGACACTTCGGCCTGGACAGTCTGGTCTTGAGCCTCGGGCGCGATAACGCCGATCAGCGTCTCGTCGGCAGAGGCGCCCTCAAAACCATCGATCTGTCCATCAAAAGTCTCGTCCTGCTCGGGTGCGTCGACAGGCGCAACCGGCTGGCCAAACTCGTCCTCGTCGTAGGAAGGTTCCTCATATTCAATGGTGTTGCCGTAGTCGTTTTGCTGCTGGGCCGCGGCATACTCGGCCGCCGCACGCGCCATTTCCTCGGCGCGACGCTTCTGCTCGCCAAAATAAGTATCGAATGGAATGTCGTCGGGGAACTCGTTTTCGCCCTGATAGGGGGCAACGTTGTCCATGACACCGAGCATGGCGGCAACAGAGGACTTGTTGCACACCGCGCCAGACGTGTAAGGAAGCACAAAACGGTTGGAGATGATATTGGCAGCGTTGGCCAGCGCCACAAGGGAGGCCAGAATCGCGACAACCCACAGCAGCACCTTGAGCACGCCGGGAAGCGGTAGGATACGCAGGATGGCGACAGCCGCGGGCGCGATCGTGGCGACAGGCAGGAGCTTGGCGATGAGCGCGCGATACGGAGCGTAGGGCTCGCGAGCAAGGAGCTCGGCGCGGGGGGAATCATAGTGGGCCACCACGACGACCGGGCGGTTGCGCGGAGACGCAAGCGGGCCCGAGGCCTTGTGATAGGCGATGACATTTTGACTCACACCGGTCTTTCCCAGGCGCGAAACCACGGGATGCCCCGTGCGCTCGAGCACGTAGAGCACGGCACCGACAATGGCCAGCAAGGTGCCGACCAAGCCGATACCGCCACCGATGCCCATCAGCAGGGCGCCGGCAAATGCGAGAATACCGGTAACGGCAAACGCCAACCTGCTGGGCGCGGGAGCATTAAATTCCTGCACCTCGGGGTCAAAGCCGTGGTTGCGGAAAATCTGAGCGATATCCTCGGCAGCCAGGCGCTCTTCTTCACTGCACGCCGGCGTAATGCCGGTGTTCTGCAGCAGGTGGTTAATATAGTTCTGGGTGTTCGCCATGTGCGCTCCACATCCATAATCCGACAAATAGGCCCAATGCATGCACATTAGAACCGTATATAGTCGAAAGTATACCCCGAGCGAGCGCAAACGACCGAATTCGGGCCATCTTAACGCCGCGAGCGGACAAGGATATAGCCTAATCTCCATATCGGACTAAAATCATGGCATCAAACGACCTTCTCATGCGAGGATTCTATGACGGCAAGCGACGCGACCGCGACAATTAAAAAGGGGGCACCCGAGCCCGGTTTCGATAAAACGGCTCAGCGCATCCTCAACCTTTTCTTTGTACTCAACAGTTCTCCCGAACCGCTGACGACCGAGCAAATCGTCCTGGATTCCGATTTGGGATACGGCTCGGGCAATATCGACTCAGACAAGCGCAAGTTCCGCCGCGATCGCGACAAGCTGCTCGAACGCGGTATCGTCATCAGGGAGGTTCGCGCTGCCGGAGCGCAGGAAACCGAGGAAAGCGCGTGGACGATCGACCGCGAGCACACGTTTGCCGCGGGCGGTCTCATCACCGCAGACGATGCCGACATCCTGCTCAATGCCATCGACCAGACACTCGCGGCAGGCTCATCCACCTTTGCCGCGCCGCTTGCCGACATTCGCTCCAAGATTGCCTACCTCACCGGCATGTCGACGACAGGAGAGGCACCGATCCGCCGCTCTCCCGCCGTCGATGCGGTATGGAGTGCCTTTGCCGAGCGTTGCGCGCTGCGCTTTTTGTACCAAAACGGACGCGGCGAGCAACGCGAGCGGACCGTTTGCGTCTACGGCATGTTCGAGCGCGAGGGTACGGCATACTTCTGCGGCCTCGACAATGCCACCGGCAATATCAGAACATTCCGCTGCGACCGTATCATTCGCGCGTGGAGACCTTCGAAAGCCTACGCCATTCCTGCGGATTTCAACCTCAACGATTACTTATTCTTTGAGTTTGATTTTGCCGACCGCCCGCCTGTTGCGGCTACGTTCTCGTTTGCGCGTGAAGCGCAGGCCGATATGATCAGCGGTCTCACGCGCGGACGAGGCGAACTCATGCGCACCGAAGCAGGTTGGACATGGACCGTTGACGTGCGCGACTTTGAAGCCGCAGCCTCGTTTTGCATGGCCCATGCTATGGATGGCATGAGGCCCGTCGCCCCCGATTCTCTCAAGCAGGCGTGGAATCACCTCATCGAAAGGACGGTGCACGAGCATGCCCGTGCGTAAACTCACCAGCGAGCAAAGACTCTCGCGCGCCATCGACATCATGGAGGCCCTCTACGCCGCCGGCGAGAATGGCATGATACGAGACGAGCTTTGCAGCCGTTTTGATATCACGGGGGCATCGCTCGACGAGATTCTCGAGATCGTCTCGACGCTTGCGGACCGAGAATCGGGCGCACGCATTATCTGCGAACGCCGCGGCGAGTGCGTGGTCCTCACCGGTGACGCGGGGCGCGTGCTACCGCTGCGCCTGAGTGCCGCCGAGGGCGCCGTGCTCAACCATGAACTTGAATCACTGGGGATCGAACCCCAAGCGGCGGCTCGAATACGGCGCGCCCTTCTTCCCAAAGAGCTCGGCTACAACCAGCGCGTCTTTGACACCGTCGCCCACGGATCGCACTGGCAGCAGCTGAGCTGCGCCATTCGGGACGGCGTTCGCTGCCGTATCTCATATCGCTCGATGGATGACACGCAAGCGCGCGAGCGTTTGGTCGACCCCTTGCGCATCACAACAAACGGCGACCAAACGTATCTGATTGCCTGGGATGTCGCGGTCGACGAACAGCGTACCTACCGCATGGATAAAATCGAGGGTCTGGTCTTGACCGACGACTCCGTCGTGTGCCACGCGCCGGAGCCCGCGACCCTCCATGACTCCCTCGCCCAGGCGGAGCGGAGCGCGAAGCTTCTCATGCCGCGCGCCTTGGCAGAGCGCCTAGACTGGCCCGGCATCATGTCGATTGAACCCAATGGGGCGGACAGCTCAACAGTGAATGTGCGTTACGGCTCCGAGCGCTGGCTGTTAAGCCAGGTAATCGCAGCGGGCGGGGCCATCCGCATCTTGGATGACCCCGCCCTGTCAGAACGTCTGTGCGATATGGCAAAATCCCTCGTCTGTCCGCTTTAGCGGCGCCGCTCGTGGCGTGCGCGCCACAGCTGTAGATAGTGCCCGATTTGTGCCGATTCGATGCGCTGATAGGAGCTCGTGGGCAGCGACGTTAAGAATTTCTTGCCGTAGCCCTTCGTCACCAGGCGCGGGTCGGCCAAGATGAGTACGCCACAATCGGTCGACGAGCGAATGAGGCGACCGGCTGCCTGCTTGACCTCGAGCACGGCCTCGGGAAGCGAATAGCGCGCCCAAGCGCGGTCTTCACGCAGATTGCGCTCACATGAGAGCGGGTCTGTGGGGCTCGAGAACGGCAGCTTGGGGATGATGACGCAGCGCAGCGTCTCGCCGCTGGCGTCGAACCCTTCCCAAAAGGCCTTAAGCGCAAAGAGCGACGAGGTCGGTTCGTTGATAAAGCGATCGCGCAGAC
>CABSMB010000120.1 GCA_902478705.1 uncultured Collinsella sp.
GGCCATCTCGCACGCGTGCCCGATCAGGCCAAAGCCCGTGACATCGGTGCAGCCGTGAAGCTCAAGTCCCTCGGCCAGACGAATCGGCGCCTCGTTGAGGGTGCGCATCGAGTCGAACATCGGGCTGGCGTCATCCTGTTCGATGAGCTCGCCCTTAATGGCCGTAGTGATGATGCCCGAGCCGATCGCCTTGGTCAGCAGCAGAGCATCGCCCACGCGCGCGCCGCTGTTGGCGAGCATGCGGTCGAGCGCGACAAACCCGCTCACGGACAGGCCGTACTTGGGCTCGTCGTCGTTGATGGTGTGGCCGCCCGCGATGGAGCAACCCGCCTCGACGCACTTGTCGGCGCCACCCGCCAAAATCTGCCCGGCAACCTCAACGCCCAGGCAATTGGGAATGCACAGCAGGTTCATGGCATGGCTCGGCCGTCCACCCATGGCGTAGATGTCCGACAGCGAGTTGGCCGCGGCGATCTGGCCAAACAGAAACGGGTCGTCGACCATCGGCGGGAAGAAGTCGATGGACTGCACGAGGCCCAAGTTATCGCCAACGCGAAAGACGCTCGCATCGTCGGAGGTATCGAACCCCACGAGCAGGTTGTCGTTATGCACATTAGGTAAGTCGCCCAGGACCTGGGCGAGGGCTCCGGGAGCCAGCTTAGCGGCTCAACCGCTCGCGGCCGTCATGGACGTGAGCTTAATCTGATCGTCAGCCATCGATACCTCCTCTCAAACACAAACAATGCTTCCCAGTATACGCATGAACGCGCTTCCACGGCCGATACATCACCCTAGTGCCTGGGCGCGAATACCCGCACCGATTGCACCGGCAAAGCGGGCCTGGGGCGACGTAGTCACTGGTGACCCCAGCAGCGCGGCCAACCGCTCCACAACGTAGGCGTTCTCGCACAGGCCTCCCGTCAGGTAGTACGGAGCACCCGCCGCCTGCCCAGCCATGGTCGCCACGCGCGAGACCACGCTGTCGATCACGCCACGCGCAATGTTCTCGCGCGGCTCACCGCGACCGATGAGGCTGATGACCTCGCTTTCGGCAAACACGGTGCACATGCTGGATATCTTGGTGGGCTCGCCGGAACGCGCAAGGTCGGCCATCTGCTGCTGGGTAATGCCCAGGCGGTCGGCCATGATCTCCAGAAAGCGCCCCGTGCCGGCAGCGCACTTGTCGTTCATGGCGAACTTTGCCACGCGGCCGCCTTTAAGCTGGATGACCTTGGTGTCCTGGCCGCCCACATCGATCACGGTGCCATGGTCGCCAAACAGACGCACGGCACCGGTACCGTGGCAGGTAATCTCGGTCACGACCTTGTGCGCATAGGGCACCGCAACACGGCCGTAACCAGTCGCGACCACGCGAACATCGTCGCCCGTCACGTCATAGCCGGCCGCTGCCAGTGCCTCGCGCAGCCGCTCGGCAGCATCGACCGAGGAGAAACCGGTCGGCTGCACGCACGTCCACGCCACCGAACCCTCCCCGTCGACCACGGCAGCCTTAGCCGCCGTAGACCCGATATCGATCCCGATCCCTATCATGGCTCTCTCCCAATCTAAACATCAAAGCTAGCGGCGCGTTCAGGCGCCTTGGCATCCTCCCTCACATGTAACAAAGGGACAGTCCCTTTGTCACATACCGTCACCTACAGGGTTTCGATGAAGGCGGCGATGCGGGTCTCGATCTGGCCCATGTCGCCGTTGCTGTAGTCGGTCTCGATCTTCATGTACGGAATGCCCGCACCCTCGACGACCTCCTGCATGCGTGCACTCTCAACGTTAAAGGTATGGCACGCCTGGAGCACGCTCTCCACTACGCCATCGACGTGGTACTTCTCGCACATGGCCAGCGTGTTTTCCATACGACCGTCGTTGGGCGTCATGACCGAACAGTTAATGTCCAGGTAGCGGTCGGCGATAGCGCGCAGAATGTCGGGAGCGTCCGGGTCGATCATCATGACCGCCGTCCGTTCACCCGAGCAATCGTCCATGCACACGACCACGCCGCCGTTGGACTCGATGGTGCGACCGATCTTGTTGATCACGCCGCCCACCGGGCAACCGGTGATCAGGATGCGCTTGGCATCCGCCGCAACCGGGCGCTCGCCCGCGTCGTAGGCCTCGCGCAGCTTGACGACCTTCTGCTCCAGCTGCTGCGTATAAGCCTCGATATCAAAGCTGAACGTACCGGCAAACATAGTGCTCATCAGGTCGACGCCACTCATGGCCGCCGGCTGGTTGGCCTGCAGCGCAAACATCTCGAGCTGGGCAGCACGCAGGCGATTGCGACGACGGACGGCGGCGCGCAGGTCGTCATCAGTAATCGTAATACCGTAGAAGTTCTCGAGCTCCTCCTTGAGCAGACGGCACTCCTCGTACCAGCCCTCGCGCTCGTAGGCGCGATCGCGACCCTGCGGAAGATGCAGAATGTGCGTGCGCTTGAGCTCGTTGAGCAGCTCGTACATCTTCTTCTTGCCGTCGCAGGTGGTCTCGCCGATGATCATGTCGCTAAAGTACGTAAACGGGCACTTTTGCGAGTATGCAAAGCCGTACGTCGACTTGATGAGCGGGCAGAGATTTGCCGGCAGCACCTTCTCGGCCTCGGGAATCACCTCATCGGACGTGCCGCACAGAGCCACGCTCGAGGCGCCCGCGGCATCGATAATCTCGAGCGGCGTATAGCTGCACAAAAAGCCGACCAGGCGATTGCCCGCCTGCTTGTAATCCTTGACGCGAATAAACGCCGCCTTGCGTTGCTCGTTGAACTCCTCAAACGTGCGCGGCAACGGCTGCTCAATATTTTCCGACATATAACTCCTTAACAAACCTTTTAGCCAACCAAGGAAACGGCTTTCCCAGGTGCCCGAGGTTGCCGTGAAAGATGAGCGCCGCATACTTTGGTAGCAAGCGACGGTTTGAACGGCAAGATCGGGTGCTTGGGGAAGCCGCCGGAACGTATCGCCCTAAATGGTTTCCAAGAAAGCCTCAATCCTGGTTTGCAGTTGGCCTGCGTCTTCGCCGGCGTAGTCGGTCGTGATGTGCATAAACGGAATGCCTGCCTCCTCGGCGGCCTTCTCCACGGCAAACGACTCCATCTCGTAGAGCGTGCAGAACTGCAAGGCCACGTCGACGATACCGTCGGCATGCAGGTCCTTGGCCATCTGGACAATGTCCTTCATACGCTGGTCGTTGGGCGTAAAGACAGCACAGTTGATCTTAAAGTAGCGCTCGGCGATGGCGTCGAGCATCTCGTCGACTGTCTCGCCGGACTCGTCGACCAGGTCCTTGTAGTAGCGCGAGCCCGTGCAGGACTCCTCGCCCACCACGACGCCGCCGGCCTTCTCGATGAGATTGAACAGCTTCCAGTTGGGCACGGCCATGGGCGTACCGGTGAACAGGATGCGCTTGGTCCCCTTGGGTGCCACACCCTCGCCGGCCTCGACACGCTGCTCGCACTCGGCAGCCATATCGTTGATGGCTCCGGTCAGACGCGGCGTGTCGTCCATAAAGGCGGCCTGAACGGTCAGCAGGCTGTCGAGACCGCTGATGGGCGCCGGGTCGGCAGCGCGCGTGGCAGCGAGGCGCTGCAGGGCACGGCGCTTCTCATTGACGGCGTGGATGGCGGCCTTCAGACGCTCAGGCGTAATCTTGACGCCGCACTCGTCCTCAATCTTGGCGGCGAGCTTCTTGACCTCGGCCTTCCAGGTCACGAGCGTCGACTCGTCGTGTACGTTGGGAATATCCATGACGTACATGTTCTTTTGCGTGGCAAAGAACTCATAAGCCTTCTTCTTGCCATCGCAGGTGTTCTCGCCCACCACCAGGTCACTCGACTCAATGTAGGGGCAAACCTCGCCCAACTTAAAGCCGGCAAAGCTCTTGATAAGCGGGCAGGTATTGCGCGGCAGGTGCTCCTCGACCTTATCGGTTGCCCAATCGGCACCCGAGCACAGACCCACGGGGATACCGTCGCAGGCGAGCACAATTTCCTCGGGCACGTAGACGCAGAACGAACCGACGATCTTGGTGGCCTCGCCGGCCTCCTTCTTGTCGAGCATCTCCTTAATACGGCCGCTGTGGATGTTGGTGGCCACAAAGTCCAGATAGGACGTGGACTTGGGGCGATTGTTCTGCGTCAGGAACATATCGCCGTACATCTGGCCCACGGCGCCCAGCAGCATATCGTGGTCGGCAAGATTCATGCCGAGGCTCTCCCACATCGGATGGAAATCAAATTCTTCAGCCATGACGGTTCCCCTCTCGAACCAAAAATGAATAGCTACGGTATTGCTGCACGGTGGGTGGCGAAAACCCAGCCGCGCTTAAACCCGGAATTTTGGGGAACCCGCTTTGCAGCTGATTATTTAGTTGTGCGTCGTCTCTCCCGGAGCCGTGAACATACCTGCTCATATGCGGCTCCGAGCCATATATAGGGCGCGCGCGGCAACGCGGCGAATGTATGTCGTCTGCGGCATGTGCGCACCCTCCTTTACAAGTTGAGGTCAACTATATCAACGGTCATCGACTATGCGAACACCGTTGACATTCGTACGACAGCGTCGTGTGCCGTCGTTTAATAAATAATTATCTTGATTGATAAGAGTTTGTCATCCCTCAATCGGCAAACGGCAAAAACAAAGCCGCCGAGGCTTATATCCCCGACGGCATTACCCGGCTCTATCGACAAACCAAATGAATCCTGCTCGCATCAAAATGCATGCGCAGCGTCTCGCCTGCTTGCGGTAGCTCGTCGGCAGGCACGCCCACTTTGTTGACCTTCCACTGCAGACGCGTGGGCGCATCGACGCGCGGCGCGTCCAGCAGCACCAGGCGCTCAAAGCGTGAATCACTCACGCGGGCCACGTGCAAATCATAGCTGTTGCGACCCCGCTCCGCGCGATTGTCAACATGGAAGTAGCTTGCGCGAATACCGAGGTACGCCACGTTATCGGGAACCTCGCGGCCCACGTTGAAGGTCATGCCCCAGTCCAAGGCTTCAACTTCTTCGTCGCCGATCTTGCGCGCCCGGCTTGTGTTCTTGCACCCCG
>CABSMB010000121.1 GCA_902478705.1 uncultured Collinsella sp.
GCGCTGCTGGCAGTTGAGCTCCAGACCCGCACGAGCCATCTTGGGCTCGACGCGAGCGTACAGTTCCTCCATGTCACGCCTGTTGGTGAACAGCGTGAGCACCGAGCCGCCCATGGCAAGATGAGCGTCGACCAGCACACGCTCGAGCGCCGAAAGGTAGCCTTCGCGGTCGCGCGGATCGGGAATATCCCCAGCCACGACCACGGCCATATTCGAATCGAAGTCGTAGCTCGAATCCAAGTGCAGCGACAATGATGTCGAGGTGCCGATGCGATCGAGGCCGACGGCGTGGTTAAAGTGCTCAAAGCTCTTGGAAACTGTCATGGTCGCCGATGCAAAGATAGCCGTGTGGACCTCGGGCAGCCACTCAGTTGCCAAGGCCTCGCCAATATCGATGCGCTCAGCGGTCATCGACTCGCCGCCGGCACGCAGCCTGCGATTGACTTGCAGCGAGTACACGTAGTGTTCGTCGGTACCGTCAATGATGAGTTTGAGGTTCTCGACCAGCTCGTGTAGGCGGCGCGAGATATCACCCAGGTCGACAACAACCTCGGGCTTGTCGGCGGCGACGGCTTGTACCAGTGCGTCGACGCTCTTGTCAGCTTGTTCCAATGCGTCGATGGCAGTGTAGGCCGACTGTAAGAAATCATGCCAGTCGTCAGATTCGCGCAGTTCGGGGCCAATCCATAGGTTCGCATTGTCATAGCCCCCGCGGGCGCGGCGGCCAAGTTCGCGAACGCCGTCAAACACATCGGCAATCGCCATGCTCGCACGTACAACCGTCGACGTCGCCTTGGCGGTAAGACCCAGGTAGAGCGTAGAGCCCTCCGAGGTTGCCAAATCGCGGGAAACCTGGCTCAGCGCACCGGTGCTCGAGCCGCCCAGGCGCTCAAACAGAACGCGCGATTCATCCGCCGACACCACGCGCGCCCATTGACGGCGTGCCTCGCGCTCGATGGAGTGGGCCTCATCGATCACCCAGTGACGAATCGGAGGCAAGATTCTGCCCTCGGCCGCAACATTGCGGAACAGCAGGGAATGGTTGGTGACCACCACATCGGCATGCGCCGCGCGACGGCGGGCGCCGTGGACCAGGCATTTATCGGGAAAAAACGGGCATAGGCGACGGGCGCACTCGCGTGACGCCGTCGTAAAGTCGGGACGGTTGACGCTGCGCCAGCGAATGCCGAGCGAGTCGAGGTCGCCATCGGCCGACTGACACACGTACGCCATGATGACCGCGACTGCCGTAAGCGTGTCGGCAGGATCGCGCTTAGTCGTAATTTCAACTTGACCACGGCTCATGCGCTCAAGCTTGCGCAAGCATGGATAGTGGTCATAGCCCTTGAGGGCGCAAAACGAGAGGCCTCCGTCCAGCTGCTCGGCAAGTTTGGGCAGCTCATGATACATGAGCTGGTCGGCAAGATTATTTGACTTAGTCGCGATACCAACCGTGATATTGTTGCGGCGCGCGGCCTCGGCAAAAGGCACCAGATAGGCCATCGATTTGCCGACGCCCGTCCCCGCCTCAATCACGCGATGCGTTCCCGTAACGAGCGCGTCACGGACCTCGAGCGCCATCGCGATTTGCTCATCGCGCGGCTCGTACGTGGGATACATGCGATTAACCAGACCGCCCGGGGCATAGTCCGCCTCGATTTCCTCGCGGCTCGGCATCTTAAGGACCGGCAGCTCGTCCGCATCAACGCGATCATCGGCCCGATCGGCCTTGAGTACGTCCGCGCGGGCGGCACTGAGAGAGAAGATGGAACCGGGGTTCTGTCCCGCCAAGAACGAGAAGATGGGACGATAGGACCAGGGTACGTCGGGGTGCATGTCGGCCAAGCGCGCCATTAAGCCCTGGGGCAAGTCGGTAAGCGCCACGAGCAGCACGCGCCACACGCCACACAGGGCGTCGACATCGGCGTTGGCGCGGTGCGACACCGAGTCGCAGCCAAACAGGTCGGCCATAAAAGACAGCTTGTGCGAGGCCAGGCGCGGAAGTGCGATGCGCGACAGTGCCAGCGAATCGATCCAGATGTCGCTGACGTTGACACCGCCCTTGACCGACTCGATAAACGAGCGGTCGAAGGTGGCGTTATGCGCAATCACCGGGCAGCCGCCGACAAAATCGGCGAGAGCGGCCACGGCATCGACGGCCGATGGGGCATCCACCACATCGGCGTTTGTAATGCTCGTGAGTTCGGTAATCTCGGCGGGAATCAGCTGCTTGGGGTGCACGAAGGTATCGAACCGGTCGACGATCTCGCGGCCCGAAAGACGGGCAGCCGAGATTTCAATCAGTTCATTGTCCTGCACCGAAAGACCCGTGGTTTCGGTATCGAGGACGATAACATCTTCCTCGATGAGACCGAACGATTGGGTTTTGGCGCGCTCGGCAAGCGTGGCATAGGAATCGATGACAAACTGCGGCGTTCCCGACGAAACAGCGTCCTCGATTAGCATGCAACGCCCGCTCGACGAAGTCCCATACGAATTAGACTGTCACACACCTGCGGGAACGTCATGTCATCGGTGTGGCGAATCTCATCCGGATACAGCGACGTATCGGTCATGCCGGGAATCGTGTTGGTCTCGAGGATGACGGGGCCATCCTCGCTCACGATAAAGTCGCTGCGCGAGATACCCAGGCAGCCGAGTGCCTTATGGGCAGCACAGGCGAGCTCCTGAGCACGAGCGTAGTTCTCGGGCGAAATCTGCGCCGGAATGCGATGGATGTCCGTAGGGTCGACATACTTCACGTCCAGATCGTAGAACTCGCAGTCCTCGGGCTTACGGATCTCAACAATCGGCAGGGCGCGCACGTCATCCTCGCCGTATACGCCGACGGTGATCTCGGTACCCTCGATGCACTTCTCGACCAGCACTTTGTCGCCAAACTCAAACGCCTTGGCGATTGCCGCGGGTAGCTCGGAGGGCTCATGGACCAGGGAAATGCCATAGCTGGAACCGTTGACGGCCGGCTTCACAAAGCAGCGCTCGCCACAAACCTCGACGATGTGATCGATATCGACTTCATCGCCCACCTCGAGCGCAAGGCCGGGGGCAACGGGGATGCCCGCCTTGGCGTACAGGAGCTTCGAGACCTCTTTGTCGGCACCGCAGGCGCTGGCAAGCACGCCCGAGGCCGTGTAGGGGATACCCAGGGTCTCCATGGCACCCTGCATGGCACCATCCTCACCGCCGGCGCCGTGCATGGCGATAAACGCCACGTCAAAGCCGCCGGTCGCCATGGTTACCATAAAATCATCGGCAGCCGTGTCGAGCAGCTCCACCGAAGTGTAGCCGGCCTCCTTCAAGGCCACCACGACGTTCTTTCCCGAATTGAGCGAGATCTCGCGCTCAGCGGAATGACCGCCCGCCAAGACCGCTACGTGCATGTTCTCTAGGCTTTTACCCGGCATGGGCAGACTCCTCCTCTATAATTTCTGCAGCTGATACCATATTGTAGCGATACCCTCTACGTTTCCCCAAAATCGAAAGGCTTCCATGAATCCCAGGACTAAATCTCAGGACATTCGCGACTTGAGCCAAAACGATATTCGCGAGCTTGTTGCCGAACTTGGCCAGCCCGCCTTCCGCGCGAAGCAGCTCATCGAATGGGTCTTTGAGAAGAACGTTTGTTCGTTTGATGATATGACTAACCTTCCCAAGGCTTTCCGCGAGCAGCTTAAAGAGGCCTTTGCCTTCGACACGCCGACTGAGCTCACCAAGCAGGTTTCCAAAGATGGCTCTCGCAAGTATCTACTCGAGTACCACGACGGCATTTCCGTCGAGACCGTCGGCATGCCCCGTCGCAACAAGCTTTCCGTCTGCGTTTCCACCCAGGCAGGCTGTGGCATGGGCTGCGCCTTTTGCGCCACCGGCCTTAACGGCCTCAAGCGCTCGCTGACAGCTCAGGAGATCGTCGACCAGGTACTTCATGTATCCAACGACTTTGGCGAGCGTGCCACGAGCGTTGTCTTCATGGGCCAGGGCGAGCCGTTTGCCAACTACGACGAGGTTCTCAAGGCTTTGCGAATCCTCAACGACCCCGATGGCATCGGTATCGGCGCCCGTCACCTCACCGTCTCTACCAGCGGCGTTATTCCCGGTATTCGCAAATTCGCCGACATCCCTGAGCAGTTCACACTTGCTGTTTCCCTGCATTCCGCCATCCAGTCGACGCGCAATAAGCTCATGCCCGGTGTTAAGAAGTACACGCTGCTCCGCCTTCACGAGGCGCTTCAGCTCTACACCGAGAAGACTGGCCGCCGCCCGACGTATGAGTACGCCATGATCGAAGGCGTCAATGACACGAACCCCGAGATGCAGGCGCTCTGCGACTTCTGCGAGGGAACGCTGTGCCACGTTAACCTTATTCAGCTCAACGACATCGAGGGCAGCCCGCTCAAGCCGTCTCCGATTCATAAGGTCGAAGATCTTCAGCGTCGCCTTGAGTCCCGCGGCATCGAGACCACGATCCGTAATTCTCGCGGCAATGATATTGATGCCGCCTGCGGTCAGCTGAAGCAACGTTTCAAAGTCCAGAAGAACGCATAGGGGAGTCTGCGCCCCATAACGTTTCATGTGAAACATCCGACAGCCCTGGTTGCAAATAATGCAGCCAGGGTTGTTTCATTTGTTTTCATACTCTTGGATTTGATTTTCGTTAGCTTAGTTTTTTAGCCAAAATAAGGGGCCCTTGTCTTATGAATCAGACAAGGGACCCTTCAAAACAGGCAAGTAATTGTTAGGTACCTAATAACCAACATTTTCCCACTGATGGTTAACCCAGTCTTGGTTAATCTTGGGATTCTTAGTAACCTGAGCAGTGCGCATAGCGACATCTTCTGTCATCACATCCATTTTCTTCTTGGATGTATCGACGATATCCTGAGCTCCGCGCAGCAGTCTACCACGCAGTTCATCATCTGTCGCAAGCTTATATCCAACAAAAGCACCAGCAGCGACAGTGGTTGCCAACGCAATGGCCGCTAGAACCTTATTCTTCATCCTGATCCTCC